>DATDOI010000183.1:0-2087 GCA_035293325.1 Candidatus Altimarinota bacterium | reverse complement strand
CCATTTACGGATGGCGGAGACTGGAGTGACAAAGGGATTACCGGCGTTGCGCGATTTGTGGAGCGTTTCTATCTGTTGATCAGCGGAGAAGAAAATGTGATCGATGAATCGGCCATGAAAAGAAATCTGCATGCCGCCATCAAACGCGTAACGGAAGATATCGAAAAAATGCAGTTCAACACGGCCATCGCCGCTTTGATGGAGTTTGTGAACGGGTGCCATAAAACCGGCATCGATAAGCAAACAAAAAAACTGGCGACGATGCTGATCTCTCCTCTGGCTCCGCATCTGGCGGAAGAGTTGTGGGAGATGATGGGCGAAAAATTCAGTATTGTTGATCAACCATGGCCCGGTTACGATCCGTCTTTCCTTGTTACGGACACCGTGACGCTTGCGGTGCAGGTAAATGGAAAAGTGCGTGGTGAGCTTGAGGTTGCGACCGGAATACAGGAGGATGAAATCTTTGCGCAGGCATCAACAATCGAAAATGTGGCTAAACATATGGAAGGAAAAACTCCGGTCAAAAAAATCTACGTCCAGGGAAAACTTGTTAGTTTTGTGGTGAAATAGGAATTGGACTATAATGGGCCTTAAGGATTCTTATCGCTCAATTTTGAGTCGGATACAAAAACAAAAAAGGCTTCCCTCCCCTCCGGCAACTTGCTCTCACGGCTCTCACGCCGCTCGCGCCGGGTTTACGCTTGCAGAACTTCTGATCGTTATTACGCTCATTGTGCTGCTGATGGCAGCGGCGCTCCGCGGCATGGTGAATTCGCAGCGAACTTTTATTTTCAATGGTGCCTCACAGCAGGTTTCCAGTCTGGTTCGCGAGGCGAGGAGTCTTGCCGTTACCGGAAAAGCCCAGCAGGACTACACCGACTATGATCAGGACGGCTGTTTTGACGGAGTTATTAATAGTCATACGGATCCAGCCTGCCCAAGCGAACCGGACTATGTTACTCCCGCGCACTATGGAATTTTCTTTAATTCGGCTGACGGCACCGCAACACTGTTTGCCGACCTCCACGGGTCCGGCATAGAGGGTGTTTACAATCCTCCCGTACCCGCGACTACGCCGATTGGAACATTTATCGCCGGTTACGACCTGAAACTTGCGATCTACACACTCCCACCTTCACTCGACTACATTCTTGATCCCGCAGCAACAACGACCATTATGTACTCCCCGATTTTTGCCGATACGGATTTTGATGCCGACCTTGGCATCAGTGATGAGTTTTTTGTGTTCGGCGTGAAAGAAACAGAAGGCACGGCCCTTTCAAAGCGATGTTTTGCCATCCACCCCGTTGCCGGCGTTGCGGAAACGACAGACGCAACCGGCACAACCTCACTCTGCATATAATTTTTTCCCGTGTTTTTTGAGAAGCTTAAAAATCGGTTCAGAAAAAAACCTGCGGAAACGCTGGTGGAGGTGATCATGGCTGTTTTTATCGTTGCAACCGGTTCCGCCGCAGCAACCACGCTCATTGTTACCGCGTTGCAGGCCAATACTTTCAGCCGCGACAATCTCATCGCGCTGAATCTGGCCGTTGAGGGGATTGAGGCCATGCGTAATATCCGCGATACAAACTGGCTCAAATTCGGATACGACAAAGAGAACTGCTGGAATCTGCTGCCAGGGGCCGCCCCGGGAACGGACTGCACTGTAGCCGCCAACCTCATTGCGGAAGACAGCTACACCATAGAGCTGGATCCCTCTATCTACGCCTGGGGACTTACACCGGTTGGAACACCCCTCGATCTGTCTGCCGAACTGGCCACAAATGACGACTATCAGCTGGGTTTCATAGACGTCACTCCCGGCATAGATACGAACAGCGACGGCGACGACGCAAATGACCGTGATCTTTATGTGACGTCCGAATACATAGATTTCGCACTGACGGATCTTGGTTTTACCAATAACGGCACCAGCAATTTCTATCGCATGGTTCAGGTCACCTACTCCGACGGACTGCCCCCCGAAGACTCCGAGGAGATGATTGTTAATTCTTTGGTCGGTTGGACGGCAGCCAATGTGCCGCACCGCGTTTCGCTCTCAACGTCGCTCACAAACTATCTCAAGG
>DATDOI010000182.1:0-11556 GCA_035293325.1 Candidatus Altimarinota bacterium | reverse complement strand
CCCGACAAAATGCCCGCTGAGTGGAGAGAGAGAGTTAAGGGAACCATTCTCTCCTACGTGCACAGATAGTGCACTATGTGGCTGCTCCCAAAATAAACCGGACGCAGCTGCAGAAAGAACATCGCTCATGTCAGCCCTAGAAAAGCTTTGAAAAACCACCATCGTCGTATGGGGGTTTTTCATTTAGCACTGTTTCCCATTAATGCTCGCGACACACTGAATGGTCTGGTTTTCGTACTGATACGTGTTGCGGATAATGGAATTGAGCTGTATGAGTCTGCCTCCGATCAGTTCGTTGAACTGGTCGGACGTCTCCTTATAGAGCGTCTGGTACTGTATGAGATAGTCCGCTTCAGTATGGGCATAGTCGGTATTGATATCGGAAAGATTTTTTGCTGCCTGTAACTGTTCGTGCGTATAGCCGCTCGGGGAATTGGCTTTGAGGGCATCGCCGATAATATTGAAGCCCTCTTTGGCCGGCAGAACGTTGACCTTGGCATCCAAAAAGCCGCCGATGAAGTCACGTCCAAGGTTCATAGATGTCTTTTCCATTTTGTCCCACTTTTTTTCAATACTTTCTGAAGCCTGCTTGAGGGCCGGCCCAAGACCTCCGGCTGTTTCCTTGAATTCGTTCCATTTATCCACGAGAGCCTGCCAGGTCATGTCCTTGCAGTTTTTGTATGCTTCCAGCTTCGGTTCGTACTTTTGCTTGAACTTATCGAACAGGGGCTGAATCTCCGCGTCCGTAAAAAAGCCCTTGTCGACGACATAATTATTACGCATGTCGCTGATAAGCTGCTGATCCGACGTCACCAGAAACTGTCCGTTTGCGGCGTTCACATATTTGCGAAGGAAATAAATTTCCGCATCAATTTCATAGAAAGTTTTCTTGTCCTTACTGACGTCTGCGCATGCATAGAAACCGCTTCGAATCTGTTCCTGCACACCCTTAATTCTGTTCAGGAGGCCGTCAATATCCTGGTAGTGGCAGATATTTTCGTTATATCGGGACAGAATATCTTTCCAGTATTCGGAGAAATCGTCAAAACTGATGACGGAAGATATGAACACACCCCAGTCGCGGCTGTTACGGCAAATGACCTGCTGGCCGGGACCGCTTGGACCTCCGGCCTGAGCCATTGCGAGTTGAGCGCACGCTGCCGCCGTCAGGATGGCAACGATGAGCCTCAAGCCGATGGTGTGGAGAAATTGTTTCATCATTCGCACTCTTTTTTATTTTTTATTTCCGTACAAGCCTGGGGGCCCGAAACGCCCTCAACCTCCTCATGGAGGCTTTGCAGAATATTGCTGAAGTTCACGAAGTACTGGTTCATCTGGTCCAGTTCCACGCGCAGAGGATGGAAGAAAACAATGGTTTCATCGGCAGTTTTCTGGTCTTCAATCTTTTGCTGCTCCGTTGCGCTTTGGAGCTCGTAGCCTGTGACTGTAGAGGCAATTCGACGGGAAACATCCTCATAGGTTGCCCCGTCCGCAGAATCTGAAAGCGCATCTTTTGCCGCCCGATCAAGCAGTGAAGGTGGCGGGGCATAGGTGTATTCCGGGGATGAAGTGTCTTCCTCCTTGCAGGCGTCGAAGGGGAAGAAAGCCACGGTGCTGCAGAAATATTTCCAGTCGTCCTCAATATTGGTTCCGTAGACCAGATCGTCATTGAGAGGTGTCTTTACGGGCATTGCAACGGCGTAGAAATTCATGCTGACCGAGCCGAAGGCTGTTCCCATAGCCTTCTTGCATTCAGCAGATTCGCCGAGATTGCCGGGTGCCTTGGTGGGTACGAGCGAATGGTTGATGACATTCTTGAGAATGTCATTCATTTTTTCCACATGGCAGGCAATGCAGTTGTCGCTGTTCGAGAATGATGACGTTGCCGGTTTTTTTACGAAGTTAACGGAGAGGCAGAAAACGTCTTCGCAAGGCTCTTCCTGAAGCCATTCATCTTCAGCGGCAGCCTCAACCGGCGGCGTTTCCTCTTCCGGAGCTTGAGGGAAGAAATCGCCCGCGGCGGAGAGCGGGGAAGTCGCTTTTCCCGTTGTATCCTGCGACGGACCGGCATCGGTGACTGTGGCATCACCGGTGAGAGTCCCGAAAGCGGAACCATCTTTATAGTTTGAATCTTCCTGTGCTTTTTGTTCGAACTCTGAAAGGGCATCGCCGTATGTATCATCCTGGAAGCAGGCGTTCGGGTTGAAACCTTCTTCCCCGGCCTGAGAGCCGTCTCCTGTCTGAGTCCCTGTTCCACCGGGGGTTTCGCCGGATTCACCTGCCTGTTCATCGCCGGTAAGTGGCTGCGATGTCTGTTGCGGGGGAAGCTTGGTACCGTCCGGTCCTGTTGCGGCGTCTTCCGTGCCGCCGGCCTGACCTGTGTTTGCCGCGCCGCCGGACGGAGAGGTATAAGATCCTCCGACGTCGATCGGACTCGCCTTCAGGAAGAGCAGTTTTTCGATGATATCCAGATCGTTGATAAGATCAAAACCGGAGTCGCTCAGATCTCCGTTCGCGAAAATTTCCGTCGGCTCAACGGCGGCTTTTATGTTTGCCTTGAGCTCAAGAATCTCCTTATTCTGCTTATATTCCTGTTGAATCTCCGCAATCTTGAACTGGAGCTCTTCCTGGCGGAGCCCCGGTTTCTTGTCCAGAAGGGGAGAATAATCATTATGCAGGATGCGAACCAGATCGGCTTCCGTCATGCCGTATTTGGAAGCGGACTGTTTGAAGGCCTCCTGCTGGGGACCGTTCTGTGTTTTTTCGTAAATAATGATGTAGAGGTCCTTCGCAAGGTCCTCTTCGTTGTCGGCTCCGAAGCTCTCGCCCCAGTCGGCGTTCGGATTTGCTCCGGTCGCTTCAACAACTTTTGAAAATATTCTGGCTGAAGAAAAGGGAACATCTTCCTCTTTGCCGGAGAACGGTTCCTGTCCGAGCGCCACGAGAGGCTTCACCACGACGGTGGCGAACATCAGGAAACCAAGAATGTAGAGCGTTTTTTTCATGTACACTTGGTGGTTGTGGCATCAATGAATTTTCCCGGGAACTCTTCGATCTGGTGACGAATCTCGACAAGTTTGTCGCGGTATTTCACAAGACTGGCGTAGACCTGACTATAGCGCTGGTGCATCGGCCACGCGGTCTTGAGTTCATCATAGGCGGAGAGCGTTTTATCCAACGCCTGTTTAGAGGTGGGTATCTCAGTTTTAATGGCGTCCAGGCGTGCGCTGACTTCAAGCGCTCTCTGTCCCTGAAGTGACTGGACGAATTGGGCCTCTGCTTCATCTTCAGGAGTCCATGGGGTTCCCGTGATCATCGCTTCGCTGTAATCCTCCCACGCTGTGCGCTGTTTGGTTGATTCAAAAAGACTGTAGCGGCGGCAGTTGAGCGCCTTTACATAGGCCATATAGCCGTACGTTCCATTGGAAAGCAGATTCTCCGCAACACAGTAGGTGCTGTAGTTATTCTCGTCGCATATCTGCCCTTCCTCCAGCGCGGGGGGTTTGTTGTTGGGGTCCGGCTGATTTGCTTCGGCCGCAGATTTCTGGCCCTCGAGCATTTTTTTGATGTATTCGTTGAATTTCGTATTGATCGTTTCATGATAGAGAGACATGACGCCCTCCGTATCCAGATCCTGGTTCATATACTGGTTATCGGATCCGAACGTTGAACAGATATCCACCGGAATTGTTGCCTCCTGAGTCTCCCCGCGTGCGTGCCTTGGGAAAACGGCAGAAAACACCATGACCGCGGTGAGGAGTCCGAGTGCCGATATGCCGAAGATGAGAGGTATTTTTTTGAGCATGTGTCAGCCTTTATTGCAGGATTTACGAATGTAGCAGGGGAGTTTGTCGGAAAAGGTCGTTATGAGGGATTTCGTGGTGACGAATGTCTGGTTCAGGGCCCGAAGCTGAGCATTGATTTGCTGGTATTTGGTAATAAGCGCCGTTGTTTTTTTCACGGCCGAGGTCGAACGTGCTTTGCTTTCGATCAAGCGCCGCGCGGAAGCAAGTTCATCCTCCATCATTTTGCGACATGCGGGGGCTTCAAGTCCTTCCGTAAGCTGCAAAGCTCCCTGGTGCGGGAAAAAAGTGAAATATTTTTTATAGGCGGCATCACGATACTGTCCGTAACGCGCAACTGCATCGTCCAAAAGGGATCCGGTCGAGCTCTTATTCTGAAAATGCTGCTCCATCCAGGCTTTGTAAATTTTAGATTCAGCATCGATGAATTTAAACATTTCGGCCTGACAGACGATGTTTTCCGCGCCCTCGGGAGCCGCGCCCTGGTCGGCGCCGGTGCTTGTGGGTGCCTGTGCGAAAAGCTCAAATGAATTTCCAAAAAGCAGCATCAGCGCGAGCGCGACGGTCACGGCGACCGGTTTGAATGCGCGCTTATGGTTTGTGTCCTGATTGTGATGTCCCTGAGTTTCCATATCTCTCTATTATATCATGAATTATTGATGTTTAGATCACCTTCCGTGCCCGTAATCTGTCCCGGAACCTCTTGTATTTCCACGATGTTACTCTTGCTGAAAATCTCGGAATCATCCTTGTTCGATATCACTCCAAAAATCTTGTCCCCCGGAATAATGTCTGCCGTATGGTCTATCGCCGCCGGACAAGGACACTGGAGACATTCCTCCATAATGACGTAAATGCCCTCATCCAGGTTTGTGCGCGGATCAATAAGATCATCGTCCGGGAACAGAGGATCCGTACCACGATCAACCTCATCGCCGTCCTGCACTCCTCCATTATCCGTATCGGCATCAAAGGGATCGGTGCCGTACTGGTTCACTTCATCGTAATCGGACAGCCGGTCCCCATCGGCGTCTCCATCATCATCAGGATTCAGAGGATCAGTATTGTTGATGAGAACTTCATCTCCATCTTTGATTCCGCCGTTATCCGTATCGGGATCATTCGGATCCGTCTTGAACACGTTCGTTTCCGCTTTGTCGGTCAGTCCGTCGCCGTCCGTATCAACGGGATCATCAATCGGATCAAGCGGGTTCGTCGCCTTTTTAACCTCATCTCCGTCCCGGACACCTCCGTTATCCGTATCGGGATTGAACGGGTCAGTGCCGTGACGGAACTCTTCCAGATTGGTCAGTCCGTCACCATCGGGATCTTCATTCGCGTCACTCGGGTCAAACGGATTGAGTCCGAATTTTCGCTCCCAGTAGCTTGGCATTCCGTCATGATCGTCGTCAATGACGCTGCAGTTATAGACGGTCAAAACTCGATCAGCCATGGCAATAAATTCTGCGCGCGAAATCGGATCGTTGGGATTTTTTGCTTCTTCAGCGGTGATGATATATGCCTGCCGTACGTAATCTTTCTGTTCAAGATACGGAGTAATGTCCTGTCCGATCTGCATGTACGGCAGATACCACGGCACAGACTGTTGTACCTGTCCGATCTGAAGAACTTTCTCGCGCTCAAGGGCTTCCAGAATAACTTTTACGGCCTCCGCGCGTGAGATGGTGTTGTCCGGTTTGAACGGACTTTTCCCCGACACAGGATCAAGTTCTCCGAGATAACCGGTGATGAATCCCTGGAAATTCGCTTCCTTTGTGATGGCGTAGTACCAGGGAAGATTTCCCTGTTCGTAAGGAATATCGGTAAAGATGGATGGCGCGTCGTACGCTTCGCGTCGCGGAATAATACAGAATACGTCGAGCATTATCTTGGCGAACTCTGCGCGCGAAATCGGTTCATCCGGACCGAACTGCACGCCGCTCGCGGAAGGAATTCCGGTGAGAATATTTCGCTGCATCAGATTGATGATACTGTCGTAATAAGGATGGTCCGGCGTGACGTCGCTGAAAGGCGATTCAGCTTTTTCGTTGGGATTCTGACCGTAAATCAGCTCTTCCGAATCGGTAAATCCGTCCCCGTCGCTGTCAGGATTCAAAGGACTGGTGAGTGCGCGGTACTCCTCCAGATTGGTGAGCCCGTCATTGTCCTTGTCGAGCTGCGCATCGGCCGGATCTTTTGGATTGAGTCCGTACTGAAGTTCCCACTGGTCCGGTATGCCATCGCCGTCGCCGTCAAAGAGCGGACCCATGGTTTTGCTTCCTTCGACGAAAATTTTGAACTGATCGGAAGGAACAAACTGGACGCCCTTATCGCTCTTTACCGCAATGTAAAACTCTCCGATAACGCGTTCGGGACCGCTTTCCGGTGTAAAGAGGATCTCCACGATGAGCGGATCATCGAGCGATGATGCTTCACGCAGACGCAAGCTCAGGCGGGGATCAAAGGGGTAGAAATTTCCGCCCGTGTCCAGAATTGCGGCCCGCTGCGATGTATTTTTTTCAATAATTTCCGTGGCACCCGGGAAAGAAGCATCATCGGACGGTATTTTGCGGAAATCAAACTCATCAAGAGGATCAAGATCTTTCACGTGAACGCCCTTGAATACGGCCACCGTGGCCTCGTTGTAGGGATAATCCGGAGGATCAATCGTTGTGTCCGTGTTCATGTCCGGAACAAGGAACACCGTCGTGATGATATTGCCGTCCTTGTCCTTCAGAACGACTCTGGTTGGCAGGAGCGGCAACTCGGCCGGAAGAACCTCCAGCGTATAGTCGTCGTTTGTGATAATAATGCGTCCCGTCTTCGGGTTGATCTCGGCGATAATTTCACCCTTGTCATTCTTGATGACAATCGTGTCGTTCAGATTGAGATCGTCAACGTTAATCTCTCCGTCAATGTCAGTAAGATACTGTCCATCATCGTTGGCCGATTCGCTTACCAGTTTTGAGGTCACTCCATCGCGGTCGCGAAGAAGAGAAACGGGAATTTCGCTGTCCACCGGATCAATCGTGCCGGTGACGACGCCTGACGTTGCGGAAGATTCCTCAAGTGTGATTGCCGGGACGTAGATGCTGATGGTTATCTCCTGCCCCGAGACGTTGAGCGCTTCATCCATAACGGAAACTTTCACTGTTCTCTGATTGAGATCTTCATAAGGGCCGAGCACAAAGACCGGATCATCCAGATCGTTGTTCGTCACACCGTCGCCGTCGTAATCGCTTGTGACATTCAGGTCATTGCCCAGATTGCGGTCATTCGCCGGATCACCGTCGCCGTCATCATCTTTTTGCAGATCCGTATCCATCCAGTAGGCGATGATGTCACCGCTCGTGTCGAAAGATTTTTTCGCGTTGATGGTGAGCTTTTTGAAAATGGAAACTTCGCGTTCAGCGCTTCCGGCATTTGGGAACGGGACCTGCTTGTCGGCGCATATTGAGGGCGCCATGAGCGAAATCGGGGATGCCGTGCTTCTGTGTCCGACGGTATCAAAGGAGGAAATTTTTCCATAGTAGAAGCCATTAGCGAGCGTGAACTGTACCAGCGGAGCTTCCGGATTATCCACGCGGCCAAGGTACAGGTCTTCACCGGCGAACAGGCGCGCCTGCGATCCGTTACCGAACTCAACATAGGCGCTGCCGCCATTCACGGAAACAAGTTTGGTGCCGTAGTCCACCAGCATGCCGTTAAAGGCGCGCTGATCATCAAGCGTCACATCAGGGTCAATGATCTCGGCAAAGCCGCTCGTCACCTTGATGGTCGCCGCTTCCGTGAAGGACGTTGGCAGTCCAAAAATCTGATTCGGCCCAAGGACAATCTGTCCCTTATCTTTACCGTCCTGAGAGATTTCGATCGTCACATTTTCCAGACTGTGAACCATTTGTCCGCTCTCCAGGGGCGCGCTGCCGCCGTTCGCCACCAGCAAGCGTTTACTTCCGTCAAAAAATACGTCTCCGCTGACGCTCGATACGGTCAGGTAGGCCTGGGATAATTTCTCGGGTTTGAATGTGGCGTCTTCAGGGACCGGGATCTCAACATTCACCGCATCCGGATCTTCGATCACGAAGACCGCGCGGTGGTTCGTCTGATTCAGATCCTGCTCAAAAGCATCAGGAACGGCCTTGTACGATATTTCGTAACCGGAGAGATCCTGAAGCTCTGAAGCTCTCCATGTCATTTCTACCGCCTCATTGTTTTCATAGTTTGCGGAAAATCCGTTTACGGCCGGATCATCCGTTGCAAAATCCGTGAGATCATACTGCTTCACGGGATCGCCAAGATACACGCGCGTCGGATTCTCATTATAGTTTTCTTTCAGGTATACGTTCCCGCCGTAAGAGAAAATAATATCTTTATCGGTATCATTATCCATATCTATAAATGCGAGCTTCGAGGGCTGGTCCGCCTCGTCAACATAGTTGAGCAGCCTTTCATTTTTTTGCGTCTGCGGGTTGATGATAAAAATGCCTTTGTTCGCAGCCACGGTGTTTTCCATTCCGGGAGTTCCGGGCGGTGTCTCAAAGCTGATGTCGGCAAGGAGCTTCAGTTTCTGTTTTACGTCATCCTTCACGAACTGACCGAACTCCTTGAGCGCGACTCCCGAGAGAGACTCTTGAAAGGTGTCGTTGGAGGTCGCGTCGTTTGCCGTTTCGAGTCCCGCGAAAAATTTCCCGCTCTGTTCTGTTGCATCAATCGTTGCGCTTACCGGCAGGAACTCGTTGATGTCGGGCGACTGTGCCAGGTACCGCGCAAAAGAACCTTCGTCGTTCATGGATTCAAGCGTTCGGGTGATGTCATCGTTCTGTTCAGCATAGTCGATCAACGCACCCCGAAGGGCATAAAGCCTCTTTTGTGAATCGTATTCAGGTTTGGGTTCCGAAGCGATGCTCCGTTTGATTTCCGTAAGGCTCCGGTTGAGAAGGGGATCATCTTTTTGCAGAATTCTCTGAGTGGCGACCAGATGAATATCTTCGATATCCTCGGCTATCGTCGCGTATTTATCCGCGTCGCGCTCCAGATCATCCAACGATGCAATGAGGCTCGTTACGGCATCTCCAAGCGCCGGATTTATTTCCGAAAGCATGCGCAGGTCACTGCTGAGATCAACATTTACATTTCCTTCGCCGACAGGCGATTCTACTTCCGTATATTTGGCTGCTTCTGCCGCCGCCTCTGCCATCATTTCATTCACAAGCTTGACGAGATCGGTTGAAATGGAGTTCGCCTTGTCGGCTATGTTTTGTACAAAATCATAAATGGGGGTGAACTCAACCTGCAAATTGAGAATTCCGATAATTTCGATACGGTCAACGTACTCATATTCAATCGCGGGCAGCTGGAGATTCAGTCCCAGATCAATCGGGAGGAGAGGCGAAAGCGAACGCTCCGTAATCTGTTCTATCTTGCTCTTGAGCAACACTTCCGAGACCGGAATGAGTCCTTTCTTGATGAGACAGATGATGTACATGATTTTCTTCAGGATCGAAATAACGATCTTGATGGCCACCGGGAAATCCGGAACTTTCGGTGGAGGAGGAATGTCGGGGAGTGTCGGGATCGGGAGCGGCGGAAGATCGGGCAGTTCCGGCAGATCCGGCGGATCAGGCAGCACGGGAATCGCCGGCAGAATAATCGTCAACGATGGAAGATCCGGCAGTTTCAGCCGTGGTATTTTCGGGAAAATTATTGGTTCGGGACGGAAACGGATATTCGGCCAGAGAATCTTTAAGCCGACCTGCACCTGCGAAACGTCAATATAAAGATCCGGCAATTTGGGGAACGGAATGATCGGCGGCGACGGGATGACAACAAAGAGTTTCAGAATAAGTTCCAGGAGCGAAAAGCGCGCGGTAGAACAGTTGTCGCAGGCAGCCTGATAATCAATCACGAGTTCGATGAGAGCTCTCCAGTTCGCGATGGTCTCTTTCACTTTCCGTATCATGTCGATCCAGGCTTCAATGCGGGTCTGCTGGCGGTGAATGTAGCCGCCTGCAAATTTCATGATCGCATCCAGATAGCAGATAATCTGGTACACGTATTTGCTCATGACATTCCTCCAGGCAAGAATCTTGCGTGGAAGCTCTTTATATTTTTCCAGTACTTCTATATTTTTCTCGACGGACTGAATGAGATCGTTGGCATCAAGGAAAATCTTGTCGCAGATGGTCGCATACTGGCTGTCACTGTCACAGGTCCATATCTCCTTGATTCGCTGAATTTCGGCTTTTGCGTCAAGCACCCACTGTTCGGCATCACGTTGCAGTTTGGTAATTTCCCGCTGAGTGAGAGCCGGAATTTTGATGATAACGTCCTTGGATTCGATCTGCACAAGGGGGATCGAGTTGAGATAGCTGAGAGCCTGACGGAAATTCGTCCATTTCTTCGCGGTCGGGAACTCATGTGCGGCATTCACTCCTCCCGTGCCGGACTGCCCTCCGCCTTCCTGCGGCACAACGGCACCGGCGATCGAAATTGGATCCGGGTAGATGAAATAAATATCGGGAAGATCGGTAAGCTTATTCACGACCTCTTCCGTCTGGCGATCAAGCCAGTTCGTAATCACGGCCGGGAATCCCGGTACGCGGAAATTTGTTTGGACGCTCGCTTTATATTCGTAATTGCCGAGAGTCGTACTGCCTTCAAAACCTCCGGTTGATTGTCTGCCATAGGCATCCGCACCGGTAACGCTGCCGTCGGTGCTGACCGCTGAACCACTCCCGTCTGCGGAACTTATGGCTGACGCTGCACCCGAGAGAGCGCTCTCAACCCCTCCTGCAATCTCATCACAAATGCTCGCCGGAATAAGGTCCGTTATCTTGAATGCCCAGCATTGACCGGCCAGGTAAGGGCCGATACATATGCCCGTAGCGAGACTTCCGGTGAGGGTCGGTGAGAGGTAAATGCGGCCACCGGCTGATCCCTGATATGGGCTTGGCGGCCAGATTGGAATGATGCTCGGTACGCCCCACCCGAAGACGGGAAGTCCGGGATCAAAGCCGCCGGGAATGCCCATGACGTTAATGGAACCGGGAGCAAGAAATGCAAAATTTATAGGCATCGGTATACAGCCGGTGCTGCAGGTAAACGCGGCAAGAGCGCCTTCGATGTCATCACCCAGCTGATCCAGGCCGGCCTCCAGGTCTTCATAGGCATTGGTAGATTCTTCAGCTTGTGCCGTCTGATAGCTCTGGATGACATCGGGTATGCCGTCGATATTTACGTCGAGCGAAAGCTTGGTCGTGTCGACTCCGCCCTCAGGGACCGGCGGCGGATCCGGCGGTTCAGGAGGAGGGGTAGTATACGTGTCATATAGAATCTTTCCGGTGTTCGGATCTTTCGCGAGAGAATAGTAGTACACCATGCGACCTGTTGGATTTCCTTCAGGAGATGCGCCGATGTCGAGATAGTTGTCATTCACATATCCGGAGTTGAGATCCTGTCCGGCCATGATGTTTACTTTTGGCGTTTTCTTGACGCTTACGCTGTATTGAATCGTCCGGGTACCGTTGCCCGGAATCGAGCCGAGCAGGAAGATGAGCGGATGAAGACTCTGCCCGCTTTCAATGACGGTCATGGCTTGAGGACAGTCGGAACATGCGAGACTGCTCTCATCAAGTTCGACGTTGCTCGAAATAACGTCCGAAACCATGACGTTCTGAAGGGAACCCGCATTCGTGTTTTTAATGGTAAGTTTGTATTCGATCGTGTCACCGCGGGCTGTAACATTGGAAGGATC
>DATDOI010000181.1:0-3965 GCA_035293325.1 Candidatus Altimarinota bacterium | reverse complement strand
ATAAATTGCGGGTACAAGTTCGATGATCCTTTAAGCAAATTTACCGCCAGCGGAATATCCATAACAACCGATCCGACCGCAGATATTGATAACCTCACAACTCTGATTCCTGTTGCCGACAGTAATGCTTATACCGTGGGTGAAGTCATTGTCATGGGAGGGGGACTCAATACCGAATATGCCCTCGTTCGCGGGATCACCTCGTCAACAGAAATTGAGACGATTAGGGGGATAAGCTCAACTTCTCCGGCACCTCATTTGGCGACCAGCGGCATCACTCCAAACGGAAGACAAAGTGATGATGTGGAAATTATTGTGGCGCCCGACCCTGGTGGACGCATAGGAGCATATTCGACAGGATTGGGTTTAAAATCATTGATCGAACCGAATCTGGAACTGGCAGCCGGAAGTTATACCGGCACAATCACTTTCTCACTTTATCCATGCAACGGCTCAGCGTCCTGCCTTGATATATAAAAATGCAAAAAAGAAAACTACAAATTCTTACAGTCGTCAGCGGAGTGGCGCTCATGGCGAGCCTGCTCAGCCAGTCACCCGTACATGGGGCGATCTCAACGATCGTCATTACGCAGATTCCGTTTATTTCATTCAACGACATTCCGGACTCTTTTCTTATCGCCCAGATGAGCGTACCAACATCTTCGCAGACAGTAACAAGCGACCCTGATGGTTCTCTTGGAAGCGAAAGATTTCTTACGATTCGGGATACCCGCAACTGCGGAGGATTGAACCTCCAGCTGGATACGTCAGCTTTTTCGCCAACCGCAGGCCTGAACAGCGGTCTTCGCACCGTTACAAGTGCCGCTGACCTCATTGATGGTGTGGTGGAAAACGGCGTGAAATATTTATCGGGATTCGCCGGCACTCAGGGCATCACGGCACCCCTGAACGTAAACGACACGACTTTCAGCGACCCGGCTCTTTTCACGGATCCGCCGTTCAATACCGTGGATAATATCCTCAATGGTCCGGTCGATCTGCTGCAGGGCCCGCTAACGGCTCCTGCCGGACGAAACGGCTACATACACATTGACCTGAGCTTCTCACTGGACGTTCCCGCATATACCATTCCGGGAGTGCACTACACGACACTCACCTATACACTGGCAGACGACACAGCCGGTACCTGCTAACGATCCATGAAACGGTTTCTCAATACCATCATCGGCCTCACGTTATTTCTCTCCCTGGCCCAGCCTGGTCGTGCCGAATTTACGGTCGTTCCGGGCGAGGGGTTTGATCGGCAGTTCAACCTGCAGATCGACGCGGGTTCAAGCATAAAGGCCGCAATTGTCGTTAAAAATCTGGGAAACGCACCAATAGGAGTGAAACTCTACGGCGCGGATGCAACTCACAGCAATCAGGGAACTTTTGCGCTCACCACGCAGGCAACGGAACAGAAACATATCGGTACGTGGGTAAAATTCGACGAACCCATCCGGACCATATATGCCAAAGAAGAAAAAATTATTCCCTTCAGCGTGATTGTTCCACCGGACGCAACGCCGGGAAACTACGGCGGCGGCATAGCCGTTGAAACGGCGCCAATAGGGACGGACGGCCAGGGACAGACGAAAAATGCGGTAAATGTTTCGTCCAGAATTTTCGTCAAAATGTTCGTTGATGTGCCGGGTGAAAAAAATTTCTCGTACGAATGGGGCGGATTCGAATACCTCGCCCCCGGCGACATGGCGCGACCCCGCTTCAGGTTTGCTTTCAAAAATACGGGGAACACGATCGTACTCGCCGAACCGAAGATCGAACTGAAAGGGTTCCCTCCTCTGAAAAATTCAATCATTGAGCTTCCAACCGCCACGCTCCAGCAGGGAGTGGAGCTGGATGACATCATAAAAAAATGGGACGACGCGCCCATTCTGGGCTTTTACGTTGCTGAAGCAACCACAACATTTTCCGAATTCGATATTGCCTCGAACACCAAGGTAAACAGCTCGATCGTTTCAAAAACCATCACAATCAATTTAACGCCGGACTATATCATTGTTATAATGCTGGTAGTCATCTTCGGGGGCGTCTCAATCCCGATCATCAAAATAATTGCCGGGGCCCGTCTCCGGAAAAAATGCAGGCCCTATGATGTAGCGGAAGGAGATACGATCGAAAGCGTGGCAAAAGCCCGTGGAATAGCGTGGAAGAAACTGGCAAAAATAAACGGACTAAAGCCGCCGTACGGAATCAGGGCGGGACAAAAAATTCTGGTGCCGCCGGTCAAAAAACAATAATATTTGTCACACACAATGAAAAAACTTATCGCTCTGGGGATCGCCGTAACGGCATTGCTGGCATTATCCATTTCACCGGCATCCGCACAGGACACGCCTGTCGCAGCCACCACTGCGGCAACCGAAGAGATGCCTGCGAATCCGATCCCTGATTTTGAAAGCGAAGGTTTTACCATTTCCCCGGCATACCCGAACTCGATTAATCCGCGACAGTTTATATATGAGCTGAAACCCGGTCAAAAAACGGAGGACTACGTATATGTAAGAAATCTATCGAAAGAACCCGCAAATTTTTATCTCTACGGGGCGGACCCGACATTCTCCGCACAGGGAACTCCGGCGTACAAAACGCGTCAGGCGGGAGGGAACGGGGAGGGACAATGGCTCACATTCGAAAATCCGCAAATTGAACTGAAAGGCGGCGAAGCGCGGAAGGTCAAATTCACGCTGACGATCCCCTCTGACGCCGGGCAAGGAGAATATCGCATCGGCGTGGCAATGGAAAAAACCAAACTGGACACCAACAATCCAAATGTCACGATAGCAACCCGCGTTATTCTGCACACGAAAGTGGTTGTTACCGACAATCCCCAGGCAGTGCCGAGAGAAGGCATGGAAGGGGCCGGAGCGGAACCGGGAAAAACTTCATGGCAAACATACTACTTCTGGATTTCGCTGGCTTTGTTCATCACGAGCTTTGCTGCGCTTATCTGGGTAACCCTTTCCGAACGGCAAAACGGACGACGCGCAATGAGCCATGAAGGCGAAGAACATACGAAGGCAGCGCCGAAAAAGAAGCGTTCAAGAATCAAAAAGACCGCACGGACGCGAAAGAAATGATTTCTGCTATGATACCCCTGCTTGATTCATCATCGCAGGGGCATGAAAGCGAACAAACCGAAAAAACTGATCGTGACAATCGGGATTCCGGCCTTTAACGAAGAGGCAAACATCGGAAAACTTCTCGCGTCTCTGGCGAATCAAAAAACGGCTCTGTGCGTCATAAAAAAAATATATGTCGTAGCTTCGGGCTGCACGGACAGGACGGTCGCGATAGCCGAAAAAGCAGCCCGAAAGCACCCCTGTATCACCGTTGTGAAACAGAAAGAGAGAAAAGGGAAAGCCTCTGCAATCAATCTGTTTCTTAAACGGGCTACCGGAGATATTGCCGTCGTTTGCAGCGCGGATATTCTTCCACAAAAAGATACGCTCGAAAAATTGTGCCGCCCGTTCCGGAGCGTGCAAACGGGGATGACGGGCGTTCGCCCGATACCGGTAAACGGCGCAGAAAATTATGTCGGCTTTTGCGTGAATACGCTGTGGAACCTGCACCACGAAATCGCAAAAAAAAGCGCCAAATGCGGGGAAATGGTGGCCTTCCGGAACATTATCAGAAAAATCCCTGTGGAAAGCCCCGTGGATGAAGCCAGTATTGAAGCGGCAATTAAAAAAGAGGGATTAATAATCGTCTATTCTCCTGATGCCGTTGTGCGGAACAAAGGCCCCGAAAAGTGGCATGAGTTTCTCCGTCAGCGAAGACGCATCAACTACGGACATCTGTGGATTAAAAAAAAATACGGACACAGAGTTGCGACGGCAGACAATAACGGCGTGCTCCGGGCAACGCTCAAAAAGCTGGGGCCAAACCTGAAAAAAGACATATGGCTGGCCGGTATGGTTGCCACGGAACTCCTCAGCCGGATA
>DATDOI010000180.1:0-2420 GCA_035293325.1 Candidatus Altimarinota bacterium | reverse complement strand
CACATTGAAAGTACCCTCACCTACCTCCTCTTTCTGGCCGCCCTCAAACTCAATTTCAATAATATTATTTGGATCAGCCTTGTTTATCAGCTCAAAGCGGACAGGTTTATTGAGAGACCAGAGACGAAGTTCGAACCCTTTATAGTCCTCTTTATATATCAGCTCCATTTGAGCGTTCTGACTGACCGTTTCAACCGATTCTGCAGCTCCTCCACCCTGTTCAGCGCGGCTTGTATCGCTTTCCGTCCCGCATGAAGCGCCTGTGGCCGCAATAAGCGCAACCCCCAGCATGTTTCGAAGATAGCCAAGCCTGCCGGTGTTTCCGGAAGATCCCGTTTCCACCCTTGGCGCAGCCAAATCCTGAGTATCAACATCAAGATCCGCCCCGTCGAGTCGTACTTCGACCGGAGGTGGTGTGTTGTCGTCGCCTGTATGGCCTGGGAAGCCTAATCTTTCGCCCATAGAGAGAGTTTTATGCCTCTATCTTTGTTATAGCACCGTGACACTTGCTTTTCAAGAAAAAATTCGTATAATTTATGGCTAACGCTTCTCCACCTTTGTGGGGCCTGCAAGCGTTAAGAAAGGCGATCCTTGAGATGAGAAAACTGTCTGCGACGACCTCTGCGGCTGTCGTCCTCTCCATGATTCTGTCGGGAAAGGCCGTTCATGCGCAGGACAAGAAGCCCTGCAAATCGGGCGTCACCACGGATGGACGTCGCACGCTGGAGGGAACGTGTATCGTCCCCGTGTTTGATGACGAGGGCAACCAGGTGTTCATGGTCCGTCTCCAGGATGGACTGATGGCCCAGGACCCGCCCGGTGGAATCGAGCTCATGGCGGGTGTTATCCGGGCAGTCAAATCGCCCGGGGAACCGCGGATTCGTGTCCGCGCCACCGGCAGTGATGATCAGGCGATCATCAGCCCGGAGGACACCTGCGTCGTCTACAAAATGGACGGCGAGACCATCGCGGTCCGCTCCGAAGCTGGAGAAACGCTCGTGGAAACGAGCGTGGAGGGTCCCCAAAAGGTCCCTCAAATGCAGTCGAAAGACGACTGGGTCTATTTTATCCTCACCGATGGGGATAAATCGACCGAGTGCGCCGTGCGCTGGACCGGCCGGCCTCCGAAAAAGAAAAACGGAGCGCTGTGGCTGGCAGTGGCAGCGGCGATCTTCTTTCTGGCCGTGCGGCGCAAAACCCGCGCGCGCCGGAAGACCGAGAGTCCTCCATGATTCGCTCTGGAGTACTTACCTTAGTCCGCCCACGTTATGCAGGTAACGTGGCGGGCTCACCTAAATAGCCCCAAGCATTATCACGAACTCCCCTTTGGGAGTTTTTTTGATGCCTCCGCCTCCGCGCGCGCCGTCTCCACCGCCGAAATATTCAAGCGCCTCTTGTGCCGTTCCGCGGAAAAACTCTTCATGGATTTTGGTCAGTTCGCGGGCAACAGCGATCTTGCGATCTCCGAATTTTTCATGCAGTTCAGACAGCGTTTTAAGAATCCGGTGCGGCGATTCGTAAAAAACAATGGTCCGTTCTTCATGACGCAATGATTCCAGTAACGTCTGCCTCCCCTTTTTCATCGGCAGAAATCCAAGGTACAGAAACTGATGGGTTGGCAGTCCGCTCCCGCTCAAAGCCGTTAAAAATGCTGACGGTCCGGGAATCGGCACAACAGAAATCCCATTCGCCAGCGCCTCCCTTACCAAAACATATCCCGGATCCGAAATCCCCGGCGTTCCGGCATCAGATATCAGCGCAACATTTTTTCCCTCTACAAGCATTGCAACGATCTGCTGCAGTTTCCTCTCGTCACTCCAGGCATGAAAACTTACCGTCGGCTTTTTTATTTCATATTTCTCGAGCAGGATGTGCGAATGGCGCGTGTCCTCCGCCGCAATCACATCCACCTCTTTTAAAATACGGATGGCGCGGAGCGTTATATCCTCAAGGTTTCCGATTGGTGTGGCGACAATGTAGAGCATGGAGATTGCAGCCCCGGGCATGGCCCGGTGCCATTGTTATGCGAATACTTCCTTTTTGCTTTTGGTGATGTGAGGGGGGTTCAGATAGTACGGCTTCACCAGTTTTTTTGACGGTGCTTTTTTGGGCAATTCGAGCACAACTTCCCCCAGGCTCCTCATTTTTTTGTTCGCGACCTGTTTCATACCTTTAATCATGAGCGATTTTTCGCCCGTTCCGTATTTCACGGTTTTTTTCCTTTTCAAAAAAGGTTCCAGTTCTTCGACGCTCATGCGGTGAATTTTTTTACTTCCCGGAAGCGCAAGGGCTACATGATCTCCCCCGCCCTTCAGAATCACGGCCGTATCTTTTTTTCGTTCGACGGGAAGCCTCATTCTCAGGTACTCAAACGTATTGCAGCTTATAAGAGGGACATGGAAATAACCCGCGAGCGCATT
>DATDOI010000179.1:0-3022 GCA_035293325.1 Candidatus Altimarinota bacterium | reverse complement strand
CTTCACGTCCTCCAGATATTTTTCGCGCTCCTTGCCGCCAAGCACCATATGAGCAATCCCCATGAACTGCGAAGGCCCGGGCACGAAGGTCGTATGCTGGAGCTCCCCCTCGGGTCCGCCCGGGCCTTTTGCCTGGATCAGATACGATTTCAGGTCCTGACCCGCAGCGAGGTGTTTTTTTAGAATATTTCCGCTCAAATAATCGTTTGCCGTTTGAGAAATAAACATGTCTCCAAAGCGGAGACCCGTGCTCCGTTCGATTTTTGAACGCGCGTCTATCCGTAACAATCGTTCCGGGCAATAATCGGCAAGAGTTTTTTTCCTGGGGAAAAAAGAGATATACACTTCATCGGTAATGACGATACAGTCATGTTTTTTTGCTATCGTCGCAATCCTTTGAAGAGATGTATCCGCAAGCGAAAAACCTGTCGGGTTGTTCGGGTCGATCAAAATAATGGCTTTCAGACGGCCTGACGGGGTTTCATTCGAAAGCGATTCCAGATGGTTCAGAGACTCTTCGCTCATCACGCCCGTTACCGGATCAACGGACAAAACAAAAGATTTGATGCCTCGATTCAGAAGGCTCGCATTATACGGCGCATACACGGGCGAACTGATCACAACCACGTCATCCGGATTCAGATACCCGATACCGCCCTTTCCGAGCGCTTTAAAAACTGTTCCGATGGCATGAGAGGCTCCCTGAAAGACGATGAAATCATTGTGGGTGATCGTGCCCGGTAAAAACTGGCGATACCAGTGCGCCAGAACCACACGCGTAATCTCCTCTCCCTGCGGATTGAGGTAGGTCCCTCCCGTGACGGCGCAGGAAGAAAAAATATTTTTCAGCACGTCGAAAGCAGTCCATTCCAGCCCGCACTCTTTGCTCATATTCCGGAGAGCGGCAATGAACTCTTCCAGATCGGCCAGAAGAGCGTCGGCAAGCTCTTTTGAAAAACTATTTCGTGTAAAACTTTCAATGTCGGCCGTTATGCCCTCATTCCCGGCTCCATCAGTACGGATGCTGAATCTGCCGGCCCCATTATTGAGGTGCGTATCCAGCATCGCAAGGAAACCATAGAATCTCCGCCCGCGAACCGAAGGGGTAAAACCGTAGCCCGGATCGCCGCGCGAAAGATCAATCACATTCGATTCACCGACAGACTCCCGCGCAATCTTCTGCAAATAACGGAACACCGCAAACGGGCTGTCCTGCGGAACAGAGAACCCCCATTCATTGGCTGTCAGCGTATGAGCCATAGTTCAAAACTACGGTGAAAGAAGCGTAAAAATTCCGCTCAAAGGACCGGGGAAACCGGTCAAAGGTATGGAGAGAAAATAGACGAACATCTGACCCGTAAAACCTGCAAAGAGCGGCACGGTAATATTGTCGTCGAGCTTATTGGTCATCAGTTCAACCACGCTCGCCACGACCGCCATGGAAACGAACAGCGTGGGGATGGCAGGGAACATGAGGTACCCGACGATCAGATTCATGAACAGTCCTGACAGAAAACCTTCCCACGTTTTTTTTCTGAACAGACGGTGCTTTCCGAATTTTATACCCACAAGCGCCGATACCAGATCTCCAAAAACCGTCATCAGAAGGGCAAGAAGAGCAATCTCATAATCGAATGCGCCAAACGCGATGATAGTGGCGGCAATAAAAAAAACCATTCCCGTAACATTGTTTTTTTCCCGCGCGCGAAAAAGATTGAACATCTTCGGGATTTTCGGTTTTACCTCCAGACGGATGTACTCGATCTCCAGCAGCACCAGTAAACAGGCTGTAAGGGCGATGATCGCTGCGCGCTCGGACCAGTAATAACGGAAAAAACTGTAGGCGACCAAAAGCGGCACCTCCGTAAGGTGGAGGAGTTTTCTTAAGATCTCTTTCTTGAGTGAATGTCCCATGAATAAAAACGCGGCGAGGGGGAGATGTGTTCAAAGTATACCACCCCCCACCGTTTTGTGCGCTTTATTCGGTTACCTCAAAGATATTTCCCGCGGACCGTCCGAACACTTCCGGGAAATACAGCTCCTGCGCCAGTACGGGCAGATCATGGAACGTACCGGGCGTCGTGGCGCGTACAAAGTATTCAATCTCATACACTCCCTTTGGCAGGAAGTCGGCAAAGTACATCATGCGGTCGTCGCGAATTTCAGAATAATTAAAGTACCAGCCGCCGTAGTAACCACCGCCATAATACCCTTCACCATAGGAGCTTCCCTTGCCGTCCTGCAGCCCCTGCTGCGAGGTTGCAAGGCTGAAATCAACGCCTTCCAGACCGGCAGGCAGATAATCCTCCACCATCACATAGTAGCGGTTTTCCGGCACAACCACGGTAACCTTGGCCTTCAGATTCTCACCAACCTTGATGGTCTTTACCGGTTTCTCCATCTTTGCGTCATCCGTCATGAAGTACTCATGAGTAACGACGATACCCTCATCGCGCGGTTCGATTTTTTCCGTCGGCAGGTAGTATTTCAGATTGATGTCTGCGTACATTTTTCCGGCGCCGTTGCGGACAAACGCCAGTTCATTATCCTGATTGTTCTGGTTCAGTTCGGAGAGGGCGAAGTTCAGCACGTCCTGATCGGCAATATTTTTTAGCGAGTAAGATTTATTGAGCTTCTCCGCACCGTTCAGGGTAATAATGCCGTCGTAGTCTGCCTCAAGCTCGCCGCTGTTCGTCAGATACTCAACGAGCGCCAGAAGGCTTGCCGCAGTTTCCTGGGTAGACGCATAGCGGCCATCCTTTTTCTCCATCAAAAGATGTCTCAAAATCTTTGGCACGTACGGATGCTCGGGCTCAACGCGTGAAAGCATCTGAAGCACGATAGCCGTCGTGCGCGTATCCGTATCAAACAGCTGATACAGTTTGTCCATATCCTCAAAGTGGATGCCGCGCGGGCTTTCCAGAGCCTTATTGAGGATATCGTTTTTGAGTGTTTCAATCTTTTTCTGCAGTTCAGCCCTGACGCTTTCATCCACGCTTCCATTTTTCGCAATCTGGTCGTA
>DATDOI010000178.1:0-5301 GCA_035293325.1 Candidatus Altimarinota bacterium | reverse complement strand
GATACGGCAAAGGCTATTTCACTCGAGAGCATGGTCGCCAACGCAAAATCTGCGGGTTTCTATGACGCAAAAGAAAAGGTGGTGAGGCGGCAGAAGGTTTTGGAGGCTGACATTGCTCCTCCTTTTGATCCGGCCGAAGAGATTCATGATGCGCCGGGTGCAATACCTTCTCCGTCAGCCAGCGACTGGAAGGATGAACCTTATATAATCGACATACCTCCGAATCTGGATAAGGAGAGGCTGACACTTCTTAATACGCTTCTTTTACGGCATCCCGGGGAAAGAAAGGTGGAGCTTAAAATCCCCGGCAGAAGCGCCTCCAGACGAATGCGTCTGGGTTTTGGCATCACACTTACGGCAGATCTTGAGGATGGCATTCGTTCACTTCTGACCTGAACTCTGACTGCCGTTTGCACAGTTGATTTCTGGTAGACGGCCCACTAATATGGGTTGGCACTCATTCAGTCTTTCATTATGCTGCGCTCTCACACTTGTAACGATCTCGACACCAGTCATGTCGGGAAAGAGGTAACCCTTGCCGGCTGGGTCCATAGAAGGCGCGACCACGGGGGGCTTATTTTTTTCGATCTGAGGGACCGGTACGGTTTGACGCAGGTTGTTTCTGATCCCACCGTATCGGCCGAATTTCATGAGATTGCCGACAAAATCCGTCCCGAATACGTGGTACAGGTTGTCGGCACGGTTCGTAAAAGGCCTGACGGCATGACCAATAAAAATTTAAAGAGTGGAGAGATAGAGCTTCTGGTCAAAAGTGTGACGATTCTTAATAAGTCGAAAACGCCCCCGTTCGAAATTGACCAGGAAAAGGATATCAACGAGGAGATGCGGCTTAAATATCGCTATCTGGATCTGCGTCGAGAGCGCATGAAAAAAAATATGATCATGCGGCACAACGTCATGAAAATGATCCGCGACAAGATGGATGAACGTGCTTTTCTTGAGATTGAGACGCCCATACTTGTAAAGGGAACTCCTGAAGGAAGCCGTGAATACCTTGTGCCGTCCCGTCTGTATCCGGGGAATTTTTACGTTCTTCCCCAGTCCCCCCAGCAGCTGAAGCAGCTTTTAATGGTTGCCGGGATAGACCGTTACTTCCAGATTGCGCGATGCTTCCGCGATGAGGATCAGCGCGGCGACCGCCAGCCTGAATTTACGCAGCTTGATGTGGAGATGTCTTTTGTTGATGAGGAGGATGTGATGCAGCTGAACGAAGAGGTCATGATTGAAGTTGTTTCACAATGTGTTCCGCATAAGAAAATCATGCAGACCCCTTTCCCCCGCTTAACCTGGCGGGAGGCAATGGACCGGTACGGTTCCGATAAGCCCGATGTCCGTTTCGGCATGGAGATTGTGGATGTAAGCGAGCAGGTACGATCTTCAGAGTTCAAAGTTTTTGCCGATGCATTAAAGAACGGCGGATTTGTGAGAGTTTTGAAGGTCGAGGGCGGGGCCTCTTTTACCAGAAAGGAGATTGATGATTTTACGGAGATTGCCAAAAATTTTGGAGCGAAAGGACTCGCCTACATTCAAATGGCAGAGGAGGGGCCAAAATCCCCTGTCCTGAAATTTCTGAAGCCGGAAGAGATAGACGCAATTATAGAGAAAAGCGAGGCGAAGACGGGAGATATACTTTTCTTTGCGGCCGACACGTTTATTGTTGTATGCGAGGCCCTCGGGAGAGTGCGCCTGGCGTGCGGCGACCGGATGAAGGTCCGTGACCCGGATGTTTTTGCCTTCTGCTGGATTTACGATTTTCCGTTATTTGAGTGGAGCGAGGAGGAACAGCGGCTCAATTCCGCACACCATCCGTTCACAAGTCCGAAGCTGGAGGATCTTCCGCTGCTTGCTGATAAACCGGAATCCGTAAGAGCGAAGGCGTATGACCTGGCATTGAACGGAAGCGAGGTTGCCGGCGGAAGCATAAGAATTCATGATGCCGAGCTTCAGAGTAAAATTTTCGATATCCTTAAAATCAGCAAGGAGGATGCGCAAAGAAGATTTGGACATCTCCTCCATGCCTTTGAGTTCGGGGCGCCGCCGCACGGCGGCATAGCCTGGGGTCTGGATCGCCTGATAATGCTTTTCCAGGATGAGCCGAACATTCGTGAGGTCATTGCCTTCCCGAAGGATCAGAAGGCGCGCGATCTTATGCTCAGCTCGCCGTCGGAAATGCCGGACGAACAGGTCGCCGAGGCGCATGTCCGGATTCATTTGCCGCAAAAATAGCTGCGGAGTCGTTCCTTTTCGGGTATTTTTAAGCTATAATAAGAGATAGAAACCTGTTTTTTGCTATGGAGATTTTTTACAATATTCTGGCATCGGTCGGCGTGGGCATACTCGTGTATGTCGCGTTTATTGTGTTGAGAAATTTTTTGAGATATTCCGCTGACAATAAGAGGACTTATGACATGGCTTTTCTGAAAGTTATGATTCCCAAGAAGGAGTCAAAAGAGGATCGTGAGGCTGATCAGGCTGCGTTGTCCTCCGGTGCGGATTTTAAGGAGCTCGTAGGGGTTGCGTCTCACCTCTTTGAGTCTCTCCACAGCATCTATTCGGACAAGATGAAGAACTATTTCATCGGTCAGGATTATTTTTCCCTGGAGTACGCCGTTATTGAGAATCAGATCTATTTTTACATCGTTCTTCCGCGTGAACTGAAGACGCTCATGGAAAAACAGATCACCTCATTTTACCCGGACTCGTATATTGAACAGGTTGAGGACTACAATATTTTCCGGCCTCATTACAAAACGGCGGCATGCACGATGTGGCTGCATAAAGACTACATCTATCCCATCAAGACCTACCTGACGCTCAAGTCCGACCCGATCAACAACATTACGAATGTTCTGTCGAAGCTTGGATTTGATGACGGCGCCGCAATTCAGTTCATGGTGAGGCCTCAAAAGGACGGCTGGCAGGATAGGGGCCGCGAAGAGGCAAAAAATATATACGGTCAAAAAAAGAAGCATCGGGCTTCATGGAATCCCCTCTCCTGGCTTGCGGCGCTCTTCGATTTTTTTGTGCGGGGAGAGGTTGGCGTAACCAAGCATGAAGATCCGACCGGCAGAACAACCCCTCTCACCGATGAGGAAGTGAAGGCTCTCGAAGAGAAAAACTCCAAGGTCGGTTATGAGACAATTATCCGTATTGTGGCTTCCGCTCCAAACGAACGGGATGCGCACAGCCATCTTCATAATATAAAGAGCGCTTTTTCCCAGTTTAATTCACCGAATGCAAACAGTTTTCACAAACCTCATTTTGAAAATGAGCGATGGGTGGTGAAGAATTTTATTCTCAGGAGCTTTCGCAGAGGTTTGCGGCGCGTACTGACGGGACATAAGAACATACTCTCAACGGATGAGCTGGCGAGCCTCTTTCATTTACCGAATGTGCGCTATAACAAGGCTCCGACAATCGCCTGGCAGAACTACAAGATTTCCCAGGTTCCGGCGAATATACCGACCGAGGGGTTGCTCCTTGGACACAATACGTACCGCGGAGAGACAAAGGAGATTCGAATGAAGCGCGAGGACCGTTTCAGGCATTTTTACGTCATAGGACAAACGGGTACCGGTAAATCCTCAATTCTGCAGGTCATGATACGGCAGGATCTGAGGAACGGAGACGGATTGGCCGTTGTTGACCCGCACGGTTCCCTTATTGAGGATATCCTTCCCTTCATCCCGCGTGAGAGAGCCGACGACGTTATTTACTTCAACCCTGCGGATATGGAAAGGCCTATGGGTCTGAATCTGTTGGAGGGAGACACCTGGGAGGAGAAGGAGTATGTCGCCATGGAGGCCATGAATATTATGATCAAACTTTTCGGGGAGGAGATATTCGGACCACGCATTCAGGATTACTTCCGTAACGGTTGTCTGACACTGATGTCTGATCCCGAAGGAGGGGCGCTTACCGACATTGTTCGCCTGTTCACTGACGATGATTTCTCAAAGCTGAAAGTTGAACATGTGAAGAATCCGATCGTCCGTTCTTTCTGGGAGCACCAGATGGCCAAAACCGGGGCGCGTGAAAAACAGGAGATGATCCCCTACTTTGCCGCAAAATTCGGACAGTTTGTTACGAACACGATGATGCGCAACATTATCGGGCAGGCACGGTCAGCCTTCAATTTCGCGCAGGTTATGAATGAGGGAAAAATTCTACTCATCAACCTTTCCAAAGGTGACGTGGGAGAGATCAATTCGCGGCTTATGGGTCTTATTATCGTTTCCAAATTACAGATGGCCGCTCTCAGCCGCCAGAAGCTGCCCAAAGACCAACGGAGAGATTTCTTCCTTTATATAGATGAGTTCCAGAATTACGTGACGGACAGTATTGAGATCATTTTGTCTGAGGCCCGCAAATACCGCCTGAGCCTTAATATGGCGCACCAGTACATTGCCCAGCTTGAAGGCCCTGATGGCAAATCCAAGGTTAAGGATGCCGTGTTCGGGAACGTTGGAACCATGATGGCGTATAAGATCGGTGCGCAGGATGCCGAATATATGGCGAAGGAGATGGCCCCCGTATTCAGTGATCAGGACCTGATCAATCTCGACAAGTATAAGGCGGTTATGAAACTTTCCATTGATACCCAGCCCAGCCGTCCCTTTAGCATAACCCCGGTAAACCCCTATGCAGAAAAGGGTGATTTTGAGGCTGCGGAGGCATTTAAGCACCTTTCAAGGCTCAAGTACGGACGCGACCGCGAATTCGTCGACAGGGAGATTTTAAGGCGTATAGGAGCGATATTCTAGCATTCTGACGCCTTGGAATTAGAATACATTGTTACTTTCTGACAATGTTTTTTGGATTATACGGGTAAATTTTGTGCTACGATTATTTGATTGGCTCGATTGAGCCATAAAAATAAAAAGAAAAACAAAATATATGAACAACGTACACGTTGCCTCAATCAGGCGGGTTGCTGTGGCGGTAACCATCGGACTCTTTCTACTGAGCCGCACGGATATCGCTCACGCTCAGGAGACCTCTACAATGCCGGTATGGCTTTCACACGAAGTTGTAACTGAGACCACCGAGCCAGAGGCTTTTACGATACCTACGGAGGCAACTCCCGTTGATTCCTATGAACAGACATTCATAATTTCCGCCTATTATTCACCCATTGCGGGACAGCAGAAATATGTGACGGGTTCGTATGCCGGAGATATCCGGCTGAATGGAGGCGGGGTTCACGGTGCAGACGGAACACCCGTTTATCCCGGAATGATAGCTGCTCCAAAGACATACGCATTCGGAACGAAGATGACC
>DATDOI010000177.1:0-2976 GCA_035293325.1 Candidatus Altimarinota bacterium | reverse complement strand
TCGCCCGGGTAAGCCGTTTGGCCACCTGCGGTTCCAGGTCATACAATTCACTGTGCATTGTGTGTGAGCGAATATCTTCCGATTTAATCGGGAGAAACGTTCCCAACCCGACATGGAGAGTAACGAACTCGATCTGCACTCCATTCGATTGAAGTTGAAGCAATAACTGTTTTGTAAAATGCAAACCGGCGGTAGGAGCCGCTACACTGCCTTCCTCTTTTGAATAAACCGTCTGGTAATCGTCAAATGTCGCACGGGTTGGTCCGATATAAGGGGGAAGCGGCACAGAACCATACTCATTCAGATACGAATCAAATTCCGCCTCACTGAGGTTAAAACGGAGAATTCTGAGTCCGTCCCTTCGTAGTTCCGTTACTTTTGCACCCACTCCATCCTGTAATTCGAACTCTTCGCCGACGCCAAAAAACTTTCCCGGCCTGACCATGCATATCCAGTCCGTCGGCCCGATTTTTCTGGTTAAAAAAATCTCACACTCACGGCCCTGAAACTGAAAAAGCAGTCGTGCCGGAATAACGCGGGACCGGTTGAGCACCAGGACGTCGCCCCTGCGGAGATACCGGCCGATATGGAAAAAATTATCGTGGCTTACCGCACCGGTGTTTCTCCCCAGAATCATAAGCCTGCACGCATCGCGCGGTGATGATGGTTCACTCGCAATCAGCCCTTCCGGAAGATGGTAGTCGTAATCAGAAAGATGCATCGTCAGACATCAAGTTCTTCAGCATCTGAACCTTTTGTCGCGGTCTCATCGGCCACCCATGCAGTGGTCGTCGCAGCGGCCGTCTGTTCAGCATTCATACCAACATATTTAATGGCAATGAGAGTTACATCATCATCCTGAACATGGCTTTGCACAAAACGGGAGTAATCCAGAGCCACGTGATTAACAATCCCATCCGGGCCGTATTGAGGGGCAAATCTTTCAACAGCCTCCGTGAGTCGCGGCAGCGCGTACATTTCACCGGCCATATTTCGTCCCTCGGTCAGGCCATCCGTATAGAGAATAATCACATCTCCCTCCTGAAGGGGAATTTCCGACTCCTTCACAAGCTTACTGTTGTCCGGAACCATACCGAGCGCAATACCCCCGGTCTGCCGCACTTCACACTTGCTCGTTGCAGCCCTGTATATGAGAAGGTGTTCGTGCCCGCATCCGACAAACGTCATTTTCTGTTCCATGTGGTTCCAGCGGAGCATAAGAAGCGTCATAAACATGGTGGATTTAATCCTATTTTTAATCTGCTTGTTCGTGTTAACCACGACATCATAAGCATTTGTATAAACATCCACCAGCGTGTGAATAAGCGTGTTCACCATGGTCATAACCAGAGCCGCAGGAACTCCATGCCCCGTGACATCACCGGCGTAAATGAAGGTATTGTCGCCCTTCGTAATAAAATCAAAATTATCACCGCCAAGCTCGACGGCCGGCCTCGTTTTGGCAACAATCTCCAGCCCCTTAACCTGCGGACTCTGCGGCGGCAAAATATCTCTCTGTATTTGACCGGCTATCTCAAGCTCGCTCAGCATTCGTTTCCCTTCCTTGATATCAAGCGACACCTTTTCGAAACTTTTCGTTACCTCATTAAAAAAATGCGAAACGACTCCAATCTCATCAATTCTCTTTGTAAAAATGTGCCTGTATTTTTTCCCGGCGAGAAGCGCCTTCATCTGCTCCAGAAGAACTTTCATGGGATGAACAATTTCGTACAGGTACACCAGGAGAAAATATACGAGGAAAATCACGAGCGAACCGGCGAACACCATAAGAGGCACATCCGTATTGCCGGTAACGTAAAGCAAATAGACGCCCGCAAATATAAGAACCGCAAAAAGCGCGAAATAGATGAACACTCTGCGGAGAATACTTTTGCTGAAAAAACCCTTCATGCTGTTAAAATTTTAAAGCCTCTAACATGTCCTTTTCTGTCGGATATGACGAGATAATGCTGAGCATTCCGATGACATTTAAAACGTCGCGAACATGCTCATCCGCGCCAAAGAGAACGAGCTTCTTTTCCCTCTTATCAAGCCGCAGGTGCAGAGTCAAAAGCAATCCGATCGATTCACTGTTAATGAAGTTGAGCTTGGTAAAATCCATCACCAGCGCCTCGCCGGAAGCAGCGTCAACCTCATGCTCAATCTGTTCACGCACGGATTCCAGACCCGCTTTATCCAGGGATCCGTCAAAAATCAAAACGGTATATTTGGCGTGCTTCTGGACCTTCATTGTGAGAGCTGACTTATAATCCTCCATAATAAAAAAATTTAAGTTGTTGCTTCAGTGAGCTGGGGGGCATTGTATCGGACAAACTCAAGTTCATCATTCGCTTCACATACATCGTATATCCTGTGGAGACGCTTCAGCCTCAGATTCGATACGTCGTCGCTCTTAAGCACGGAAAGAAGATGGTCGTGACGCACAGATTTTGCAATTCTCCTTTTGAGAGCAAAATGGCACGCTTCAAGCAGCTCAATTCCCTCCTCAAAGATTACTGGATTCCCCTCCAAAAGTAAATGAAGGAAGCCCTGAGTAGCCTCATAATGATGCAAACGAATAAGAGCATACTGAGCGTAGAGTCTTACCCGCTCCTCCGGGGATTCCAAAGCTGGCCTGATCATTGACAACAGCCTCTTCCTTGGAAGCTCATCGGGCAAACCTGCAAGAGCAAAAAAATCCTTCATATCGTTTGATGACAGCATTTCCAATAGCCGCTGCTGGACCTCTCTCCTGTGTAACCCCTGTTTCCAGAGACCGGATAAAGCTTCCGCCTTGAGCATTGCATCTTCCGCCCCCAGGTAGGGGACAAGGTCTTCCGGGTTGAAACGGGCCAGACACCTTATTGCAAAAAGTTTCTCTTTTCCCGATAAACCGTCCGCAGCGAGTAAAGTTTGCAGGAAATGAGTGGCCTCCATGCGGAGTCGTCCATGTTCCGCGCCACGCCGGAGCGAATC
>DATDOI010000176.1:0-5321 GCA_035293325.1 Candidatus Altimarinota bacterium | reverse complement strand
ACATCAGAAATGTTGAAAGGAGACTTATGACCTGTCCCACCCGAAAGAAGATATTGAAACTTCCGAACTGTTCAGTGGTAAGTGCTCCATGGGCAAAATAGTCAGGCAGGAAGCGAAAATACAGGTTATTTATGATATTGATAATTCCAAAAGGAAGACCGGCAAGAAAAAAACGCTTCAAAAAGAGTCTGTCTATCCTCCACGACCATTTCAGTTTTTGTCTCACAAAAAAGAGGCTCATTCCGGCCGTCAGCACTCCCCCCAGAAGTGGCGCCAGGAAAAACAGTTCTACGGGAGCAACGCCTGACACAAGCAGCCACACGACGCCAAAATTCACGACTCTGCCCGCCACAAGAGCAATCGTTGCCCTTCCCATCATATAGTTGGCCTGAAGCATTGCATCGCAGACGGACGTGACATAATCCAGTACCAGCGCGCCAAGAAAGAGGGAAGCACCAATAAGGAAAGCACCGTCAGCCGATGTGAGGAGCAGATACATTGTGGCAATCGCTGCAAAGCCGAACGCGGTCGAAACGCGAAGAAAAAAAGCATGGAAAAATATTTTTCCGTCACCGGGCGCATCCGCCATTTTTCTTATGGTGTGGGCAAAAATACCAAGGTTGGCCGCCACGGAAAAGAAGAGCGCGTACTCGGCAATCGCCGCATACAGCCCGTAATCATGTTCGCTCAAAAAATTGGAAATCAGTTTGAGCGTCAGCGCGGAAAGAACCAGCTGCAGCCCTTTTCCCGCATACTGCACAATCGTCGAAAATGCGATCTTCCTTCCGAGCAGCCCCAGAGTCGGATTCACAGCCGCAGTCTCTTTCATGTGCTCATGAGTCTCTGCCATTCGGGAGATTTAAAAACCGTATCCGGGAGGCAGAACCTCCAGCATCACTTTTTCACCGTCTTCCATCGGCTCCGCGTAGTCATGGAGAGCGTTTTCAATTGTTGCCCACGTATACACGTAATCTTCGCCCCGTCGCGTGCCGACATCATGCGTGATGATTTTTCCGTCAGCTTTATACCCTTTTACAACCATAACGTGGTACACGGGCCCTCCGTTCTTATAAAATGGGTTTCCCAGTTTTTTCCCGTCAAAGAACCCGACAATGAAATGGCCTTTTGCCAGTATTTTTTTGACATCGTTGAGTGTCGGATTTTTGTGAACCACAGACTCGAGCCCAAGCTCATCACGTAGAATTTCCGCCGTCTGCGCGGCAGTTGTATGCCAGTAGTCGCCGAAGCGATCCTTTTCCCATTCGACCATTTCCAGAATCTGATCGTTAAATTGTTCGGCCGTCCAGTTATGTCCAAAATATTCGTTCGCGACTAAAAGAATGCTGGCCTCTTCACAGGCCTCCTGCCAGGGGTAATCCCAATTCCCGAAGGGCGCCTGCGCGTAGAAATCCATCTGCAGATTAAGCTCAATCGGCGGGACTATCTCTTTTTCCAGCTCGCCGGTCGCTCCCTGTGTCGTGCCTTCCACGGTCTGTTGCGTCAGTTCGGCAAGTTTGACCGCCGTCGGGACCGCCTCTTTTTGGTAGCGGGTGCCTTTGTACAGGGCAAAAGAGCCGCCTCCCACAATAGAAATAGTCAGAAGAGTGATGACAATCTTGAGCATTTTTTTTCGGCGTTTTATGTTCATCATATATGACGGATGGTGGCTTTGACAGTTACAAAAAACGTTGTTACTATGCCCTCCTTTCATAACACTGTCAAAATATCTTCAAAATGACAGACAAAGCACGCAAATCTGATGACATTGACATTGATGCACTCTTCAGCGGCGTCATCAATGAAGGAAAACCATGCAAGGTGGAACAGATAAACCCTTCCCTGGAAGGCTGGAGTGTTATTATTTTCTTCGAAGATACGGACCCTCTGAAAGAGGGAACGCAGGCGGAAGAGGATTTAGAATATCTCAAGGTGCAGCAAAAAATCGGCGTACTGAAGATAAGCTACGAAAAAGTTCCTCAGAGGAGGGCCGTACTAAGGCACGATCCTGACTGTTCTGAAACGGCTTTTAGCCGCGAACTTCTGACGCTTATTGGCAGGTATAACTACCACGCTTTATCTGTTGCTCCGCTGCACGGGACGGACGAATCTGCAGAGAATGCTGATCGCGCAAATAAAGTTGATCACGAAGATGTGACCTTTCCGCCAAATAGAGGCTCCGTTCCGGATATCATTGCGAGTATGAGGGAGCAGGGAGAGCCCCTTATTTCTGAAGTTCTGGTTGGGGATGGAGTTGCAGATATAAACGATGCCGATGGCGCAAAGGTATATAACCTGTTGTTCGATCATGTGGTGCTGACCCTCAGGGCGGATGATCCGGGACTCGAAGAGGTACGGGCCCAGTTTCAGCAGCTCCGCGAAGAGGAAGAGCTCGATTATGAAGAGGCCGTGGATGGGGAAAATATTGATATCACACTGTCAAAAAGAGATGACGTCATATATAAGGAGGGAAGTCAGATGGACCTCAAATACGTCTACCTGATAATGAAATACCCGTACGCCGTCATCTAGGAATCCAGGACATTATCCTGATCCAGGGTGAAATTTTCGGTCATGCCGTTGACGGTCACCGTATACTCGCCTTTCTGAAGGCCATAAATATCGAGCGAGTAGTTTTCCTCGAACGGGACAAGAGCCTGCGTGCATACTTCGCCTTCCTCCACCACCGTAACGGTCAGTGTGAAATCATTTCCATTTCGCTTCCGAAGAACCTCTCCGAGCTTCTCACATCCGTTCTTCAAATTGCCCTTCACGTTGACGCTCATCTGGAGGGGAAAAGATTCCATCATCAGAAGATCCACGGACTCCACTTCGGCCGGAATCTGGGGTTCCTGCGTTTGCTGTGGAGGAAGTTCCTCCGATGGAGCAGCCTGCTGGCAGCCGGCGAGAGTAAAAAAAGCCAGTGTAAAAATGCTCACAAAGGAAAGGGCCTGTTTCATGGTTTGTAAAGTTTTGAAGGTACTGATGATATTTCAAAGCGTACCATTTCTTTGAAATTTCTACAAAAATCCGGACTGCCGGTGCTCTTCACACATGATTCGCGTCGCAGACGTGCTTTTCCCATTTGCAGATTTAAAAGCCGACAGAGCGGAAAGTGCCTGGAGAGCGGTTCCTTTTCTGAGCGTACCGGAGGCCTCCTCATCAACCACGGAACAACCTCTGCCAAAACATAGTTCATTGAGGCGGGTTTCTTCTGATTTCATTTCCGCAAAATTCATAGTTTTTTAATTTACTGGTGCCGAGGGGCGGGATCGAACCACCGACGCAAGGATTTTCAATCCTTCGCTCTACCACTGAGCTACCCCGGCATGTTTGGAGTCGCAGAAAAATGCACAAGCAACGTACCCGAAAGGGACGAAAATTTCAACGGAAGATCAAAGAGGGCGGGTCGGCCGGATGTCATGAAAAAATCACCTATAAGAGTATTGACAAGTAAATTTATATTGTGCTATTATGATATGAATCAATTGATTTTAGATGTTATTTGAAAACAAGGCGTGCCCAAAGATAGGGAGAAAGCTGTTAGAGACCTTTGGTATTGCGGAGCTGAATAAGCTCTTCATGCTGCAGGTCCCTGGCAGCTTCCTCCCTAAGCTTTCGGGTTTAGGTCAGGAGCAACGAATCTCCTCAGATTCTCTGCTTTTGTTCCCTTTCCGTTCCTGACGGGGTTCTCAACTCAGGAATCCGGCAAGAAAAGAGAAATTACTGAACACCTTATCGCGCTTCAGTTCTTTCCCGCCTAAACCCGGCTTAGAGAGGTCCAAAAAATAATCTTTGAAAAAAAGGAAAAGTCCTCACCTTCACGGCATCGCTCTCACGAGCTTATGCCCGGAAGATAGGGAGAAAGCTGTTCATGACGTTATGTTGACCCACCTCCTCATAATATCATGTACAGCTTCCTCCCTAAGCTTCTCAGCTTGGTGAGTGTATCCGCGTCCAAGAGTCCCCCAGGTTCTTGGCGTGCTGTTTCTCTTCGTTTGGTGGGTCAAAAGGCCAGACTGTAGGAGAGATGGGATGGGCTTCGCTTGTCGACGCTGGTGTTTTGATGGCTTCGGTCATCAAACATTATGAGTCGGTGAGTGAGGGAGAATCTGCTTTATGTCAGAAATGGCATGGAGTAAGAGACTACTTTGGAAACCAATAATTTCCGGGCGTCCACTGGTACATGAACCTTCTTTGGGGTTTGGGGAGGACTTTGAAAACTACAAGCGCGAAGCGAAGCGAAATGCGCAAAACACAATATCGAAGAGCCGCGAGGGGAGTTGTCTTCTGTCTGAGCATTTGGCCACAAAATTTTTATGGCCCTCAGTCATCAAGACAGCTCCTCCCGCGGCTTTTTTTGTGCATAAATCTCTTCAGAACTTTCCTTCACAATTTTCAGCCCCCCAGAACCCTTTTGAACTGTTTTTTGCCTCTTCCTGAGCCTTCGTAAACTGATCGACGCGTGAATAGTCCTTTCCCTCAGGGTGGAACTCTTTGGCGAATCCTGCCTTCAGGAGCTCCTCATTTAAGATGCGACCATCGGAGAGCGTTACATAGCGCAGGATACGGCCATGGATATCGGTCTCGCCAAGCGCGGAATCTGAGGTTATCTGAACGTATTTTTGACCCTTTATAAGTGAATTGAAGGCCTTTTTTTGGGCCTGTTCCGCATAGCATTGGCGTATGTCCCGCTTCGGGCCGGCCGCTTCGGGAGCATCAACTCCGATGAGCTGTAATCTCCTGATTTTGCCGTCCTGCAGAATAAGATAGGAATCAGGGTCGATCATATGGGCGATACGTACCTTCGGAGCAAGGAAGATCGGTGCAATGACAAACTGGTAGAGGCAGAAAATGAGCGCCGACAGGAGAATAATCGTCGCCACGACTCTTAAAATACGCATAGCAGGTTTAATGAGGGGAGCATGCTAACAGAACCGGGTGTACCTGTGAAGTGAATGGCAGAATCCTGTCCTGAATGCGCAAAATATGGTATAATAAACCAATAAATATGCCCATGAAAAAGGCCGGAAAAGAACCTGATAACCTCTCGTACGGGGCAAAGATTGCTTTGATCGGCCTCGGCGAATTTCTGATTCTTGCTCTTATCAAGGCTGGAGTGGGGTTTGCGACCGGAATGATCGTGCTGGTGGCGGATGCCCTGGCCAGCTGTTCAGACATGCTCACTATTTTTGCGAGCTATCTGGGGCTGAGAATCAGCAAAAAAAGCGCAACAAAGGAGTTCGGCTATGGGTATTACAAGGTGGAGACTCTGGCCGCGCTGATTGTTTCGCTCGTAATTTCGTATCTGGGGTTTGTGATTT
>DATDOI010000175.1:0-2236 GCA_035293325.1 Candidatus Altimarinota bacterium | reverse complement strand
ACGAATTCAGCGCACCGCAAAGCGGCTCGCGCTGCTGGACGTGCTCTGTTCGCTTGCGGCAATTGCTCTGGAGCAGCGTTACTGCAGACCTTCCGTTACGGACGATGCGGAAATTCATATTGTTGCCGGTCGTCATCCCGTCGTGGAGTCCATGACCGCCAATTCAAATTTTATTCCGAATGACGTTACGTTGAAGCAGGACGGTGAAAGACTCCTTCTCATCACCGGTCCGAATATGGGCGGCAAATCAACGTATCTGCGCCAGGCGGCTTTGATCGTTTTAATGACTCAGATCGGCTCTTTCGTACCGGCGGAGAAGGCTGAAATCGGTCTGGTGGATCGCATTTTTACGCGCGTGGGAGCATCGGATAATCTGGTGCGGGGTCAGAGCACGTTCATGGTGGAGATGCAGGAAGCGGCCAACATTTTGCAGCACGCCACAGCCCGGAGCCTGGTGATTCTGGATGAGGTTGGGCGCGGCACCTCAACCTATGACGGGGTGAGCATCGCGTGGGCGATTCTGGAATATCTCCATGATGCAATAAAATCAAAAACTCTTTTCGCGACACATTATCATGAACTTATTCCTCTCGCCGAACGGCTTCCCCATGCGGCGAATTATTCGGTTGCCGTAAAGGAGAACGCGGAAGAGGGTGTCGTATTTCTCTATAAAATTCTGCGCGGCGGAGTGGATAAAAGTTACGGGATTGAGGTTGCAAAACTTGCCGGGATGCCCGCTTCAACCGTTGCGCGCGCACAACAGATACTGAAAGATCTGGAAGAGGGTATACTTGATTCAGCCATTCAGAAAGAGGTTACTGCGAACCGGGGCAGTAACAGTGAAGATCAGCTCCCGCTTTTCTCTGAGCGCGAGCATCAGTCGCTTCAGGAGATTAAGACAATGGATCTGAACGGCCTTACTCCACTGCAGGCCCTCCAAAAACTTGATGAACTCAAAAAGAAATTAAACTGAACATATGCCGAACATTAAAATACTGCCTGAAAATCTGATGAACCAGATCGCTGCGGGCGAAGTGGTGGAAAGGCCGGCTTCTGTGGTCAAAGAGCTTCTGGAGAACGCTCTGGATGCAGGCGCGCAGCGTCTCATTATTGAAGTTGAAGGCGGTGGTGATACGTATATCCGCATTACGGATGACGGGAGCGGGATGGATACTACGGATGCCGTCATGGCATTTGAACGCCACTCCACCAGCAAAATCTCCACCACGGAAGATCTGTTTAATATTCAAACGCTCGGTTTTCGCGGCGAAGCTATCGCGAGCATTGCATCCGTTTCGTACTTCACTCTCCAGACGAAAAAAAAGGGTGACCTTGAAGGAACTCTTGTTATCTGCGAGGGTGGGAAAATCAAAAAGACACGCTCGCTTGGATGCCCGGAAGGCACGCAGATAGAGGTAAAACAGCTGTTCTACAACACTCCTGCCAGAAAAAAATATCTTAAAAACGATGCCACGGAGTTCGGTCATATTCTGGATACGGTATCCGGTATTGCGCTGGCCTTTCCGGAGGTGGCGTTCAAACTCGTACACGATAAGAAGACCGTATTTGAACTTCCGGCAACGGAAGATCAGTTGGTGCGCGTGCGGGGACTTCTGGGACGCGGCGTTGCCGATGAACTTATTCCGGTTTTTTATGGCGGAACGAATGTGAAACTGGAAGGCTTCATCGGAAAACCGTCTATAGCAAGGGCAAATCGCAACAGCCAGTTTTTGTACGTAAACCGCAGACAGGTACGATCACACGTCCTTTCGTACGCCGTGAAGCAGAGTTTTTACTCGCTCCTGCCCAAAGAAAAATATCCGGTTTTTCTTTTTTTCGTGACGCTCAATCCCCAACTGGTGGACGTGAACGTTCATCCTCGCAAACAGGAGGTGAAATTTTCGAACGAAAAAGAGATCTTCAGCATTTTCACCATTGCCTGCAAGAAAGCTCTGGAAAAACATGTGCTTGCGCCAAAATTTACGCCGCAGGAATCTTTTCTGCATGAGTCCCGCTCCCACCAGCCGCTCCATAAGGAAGCGCAGGATGTGCCGGTTGCGCAACAGATTGTGAACATGACCATCACTGTTCCCCGCCAGGAGGAGGAAAATGAGACGGACAATCCGCAGCTTTCGCAGAGTCTGTATGCTGACAGCTATGACGCGCCCGGATCTTCTGCAAACGGGTCGCCAGCGGAGCCAGTTTCATCAGAGGAACCGCCTTCTTCCATCACGCG
>DATDOI010000174.1:0-2821 GCA_035293325.1 Candidatus Altimarinota bacterium | reverse complement strand
GAAAAGCTCGATGCCGTTGTGCTTGTAAGCGGTGATGGAGATTTCACGGAGGTACTTAAATATGTACGGTCGCGAGGTATCCGTGCCGAGGTGATGGCTTTCCGGAAGACAACATCCGCGAAACTGCTGGATGAAACCGATACGTTCCATGATCTGGGCGCTGATCCCGCCCGATTTCTTATTCCCGTATCAAAGCCCATAAAACCGGCTGGGAAAAGACCGATGGGGATGATAAAATCCGTCCGCAAACATTAATTTTTATCTTCGCCAGCCATGTACAATGTTCAGGTTGGGCGTCCCGCTCCAAAATTTCGGCTTGAGGCGCTCGTAGACGACAAATTCCAGATGGTTTCCACGGAAGATTACAAAGACAAGTGGATTGTGCTTTTCTTTTATCCTCTCGACTTCACTTTTGTATGTCCCACGGAGGTTGTGGAGTTCAGCAATCGGGCCGCTGAATTTGAAAAACTTAAAGCGCAGATTGTCGGCTGCAGCATTGATAGCGTGTACTCCCACAAGGCATGGACGAAAGAGATCGGCAATATGAACTATCCGTTGATGAGTGATATCAATCGCGAACTTTCGCGTGAATACGGCATCTTGATCGAGGATAAAGGAATGGCGCTGCGCGGTCTGTATATTATTGATCCGAAAGGCATTCTGCGGTACATGGTGGTGCATGATCTGGATGTGGGACGCAGCGTGGATGAAACCCTCCGCGTGCTTTCAGCCCTTCAAAGCGGAAAACTCTGCAGGGTTAACTGGAAAAAGGGAGACGACCATGTTGAGAAAAAATAACCATGACTGAACAGAAGGAAATATACGATTTTCTGATAATTGGCGCTGGCTGTGCGGGTGCGAGCGGAGCCATGTATGCCACGCGTCTGAATTTAAAATCTTTGATGATCGGTGAACTGCCGGGCGGGCTCATAACCACGACGCATCTGGTGGAAAACTGGCCCGGTATCAAGAGCATCACGGGCCCTGATCTGGCAACTGCGCTTCTGGACCATGCGACCTCTTTTGGAGTGCCGCTGATCAATGCGCGCGTCACGGAGGTGACAAAAGCCGTTGCTGCACCGGGTGAAGGCAGACAGAGCGGATACATTGTTAAAACCTCTACGGAAACCTACTACGCGAAAACCGTGCTTTTTGCTACGGGAACGGAGCACAAAAAACTTGGTGCGCCGGGTGAGAAAGAACTGGAGAATAAGGGCGTGTCTTACTGCGCACTGTGCGACGGCGCTTTCTTTAAAGGAAAAACCGTGTGCGTCATAGGCGGCGGCGACTCCGCCGCAAAAGAGGCGCTGCTGCTTTCGGAGTATTGTCCCAAAGTTTATATTTTTGTCAGGAAGAATGTGCTCCGCGCTGAGCCCGTAAACGGGGAACGCGTCAAAGCAAAGAGCGATAAAATCGAGGTCCGCTTCAATACGGAAGTCGCTGAAATTATCGGCAAGGAGCGGGTGGAAAAAGTAAGGCTGAAATCCGGTGAGGAGATCGACATGCAGGGCGTATTCATGGCGATCGGCCATAACGCGCTTTCCGGCCTGGCCGGTCAGCTCGGCGTACAACTCAACGACAAAAAAGAGATCGTCATCAATCGCCGCGCGGAGACGAACCTGCCCGGTGTTTACGGAGCGGGCGATGTCTGCGATACGGAATTCAAGCAGGCAATAACCGGCTCCGCCGAGGCCGTAACCGCCTCCTATTTTGCATTCGACTACCTTGGCAAAAACCCGGTAGTCTTTGAGTAGATCGGCCCCTTTGGATCAAAGATATGCCGGATACGCATCGAAAAAATCGTCTCACGGAGCTTACTCTGGCGGCTTTCTTTTTGCTGATTGTCCACATCCTGTGGAAACAGACGTTCTACTACACGTTCCTCCCCTGGAACCTCCTGCTGGCCTGGATTCCCCTTCTGCTGGCGCGTCTCTTCGTGCAATGTCTGGAAACCCGCCGCCGCGCGATGGCCACTGTGTGGTTTCTGCTGTGGCTGTTCTTCTTTCCGAACGGCCCCTATATCCTTACCGACTACATTCATGTTTTTAATCCAAGCCTCTATTTTGAGTTGAGCGGACTGGAGCCGTACTACGATTTCGGAACTTTTTCCAAACCGGCCTTTGAAACAATTTTCGAATTTTCTCTCGTTACCATTGTGGTTATGATCGCCCTCACGTTCGCTTATGAATCCATTGCCATCGTCTTTGACGGTCTGAAAAAAAAGAAACACCGGTTACAAGCCTGGCACGTAACGGTGCCGGTTGGCGTGCTCACCGGTATTGCCGTTTATATCGGAAGGGTTATGCGTTTCAACAGCTGGGATGCCGTTATACGACCACACGTACTGCTGGCCGAAATCTGGACCCAGATCCTGAACGGGGTCCTGTTGCAGCCTGTTTTTCTGGTCTGTTTTTTGGGTTCGATTATCGTGGTCAGCGTCGGCTACGTCATTCAGCAAAAATTTTTCCGGATGCCGCTCTAGGTGCCGGAATATTTATTTTGCATGGCTGAGCATTGTTTCGGCTTTTTTCAGGAGATTCTTTGCGTTCTCGAATGTAAGTTTTGCCATGGCTTCATGGTACGGAAGCCATAGGGATCCCTGGTGTTCATGCGAAATGCTTATTTTTTTCTGCGTCGTGCGCGCGAGGAAAAAAATCACGTCTTTGTTTCGCACGCTGCCGGCATGGCGATACACGTACTCAATTTTCTGACGATACCCCTCAATCCAGACGATCGTATCTACGCCGGTTTCCTCCTTCAGCTCCCTGAAAGCCGCTTCGCGCTCGGTCTCATCTCCCTCGATGTGACCCTTCGCAAAATC
>DATDOI010000173.1:0-5711 GCA_035293325.1 Candidatus Altimarinota bacterium | reverse complement strand
ATGGATCGTATGTCCCTTCCATACAAAATTCTGAGGAATGACCGGAAATCGTATGCCTGCTTCATGTGCAATATTTCTATCCCTCTTTTTTTAAAACTCAGCAGCTTTGAAGCTGGTGGACGCGTTGCAACGACGAGGACATTCTGATCTCTGTATACAAGCGCTGAAGGAGATGTTTTAAGCAGAGGGTCAAGAATAACGCGAAACGGATCACGACCGCGAACATGCCGTACTCCCAGATGCGGATTGTCAGCAATGACCGTGGAAGAGGTTGTGAGAAGGGCATCAAACTGCGCACGAAGGCGATGGACCGCAACGCGCGAAGCATGAGAGGTTATCCAGCGGGAATCTCCACCGGCGGTTGCGATACGCCCGTCGAGCGATACGGCCGCCTTCAATACCACATACGGAAGGCCTGTTGTGATATTTTTACAATAAACCTCATTGAGAGACATGGCTTCCGGCCCGAGAAGCCCGATATCTACCTGTACGCCGGCCTTTCGAAGTAAAATTACACCCCTTCCATGAATCGAAGGGTTCGGATCTTTCATGGCAATCACGATTTTTGTAACACCTTTTTTGATGAGCAGTTCACAGCAGGAACCCCGCTTTTTGCCCTTAAAAGAGACGCACGGCTCCAGTGAAACGTACAGAGTTGCATTTTTCAGCTGCCTTTTCTTCACCTTCGTCAGCAGGTCCTCCTCGGCATGCATCCCTCCAAAACGTCTGTGATACCCGGTTGCAAGAATTTTTCCGCCCTTCACAAGAACCGCTCCGACCATGGGATTTGGCGACACTCTTGATTTCCCCTTCAATGCCAGCTGAAGCGCCATATTCATGGCTTCTAAAGGCGGAAAGTCAGCCGTCTTAGACATAGTGCAGTATATGACCGAGCAAACGCTTTTTTGTTTCCAGATAGCGGCGATTATTTTTATTCGGACGATGCTCCAGCGGCACTCTCCTGACAACCTCTACCCCGTGATTTTTAAGCCCCTGAACCTTTGCCGGATTATTTGTCATCAGACGCACACTTTTGATCCCAAGCTCCCTGATAATATGGGCAGCCATCCCATACTCACGCAGATCGGCCTTAAACCCAAGCATGCGATTCGCTTTGACCGTATCATACCCGCTGTCCTGTAGTTCATACGCGCGTATTTTATTACCCAAACCGATGCCACGGCCCTCCTGACGGAGGTACACAATGACACCCGCCTTCTCATCCGTTATGCGATGGAAAGAGTCTTCCAGTTGCTGACCGCAGTCGCACCTTTTTGACGCAAAAGATTCACCGGTTAAACACTGCGAATGTATCCGGACCAGAACATTACTCTTTCCTTTCACATGTCCATACACCAACGCCAGATGCTCCGAGGAATCACTCGCATTCTTATAGGCTATAAGGCGAAATCGACCGTAATCCGTCGGCATCGCCGCAAGAGCCAGACGTTTGACTATTGTTTCTTTCCTGCACCGATAAGCAATCAGATCCTTGATACTGATTATTTTAAGTTTATGTCTGGACGAAAAATCCATGAGTTGCGGCAGCCTCGCCATGCTGCCGTCCGTCTTCATTATTTCGCACACAACGCCTACAGGCGCCAGCCCCGCAAGCCTTGCAAGATCAACAGCCGCCTCGGTGTGTCCGGCGCGTACGAGCACCCCTCCTCTTCGAGCCATGAGGGGGAAAATATGTCCAGGGCGTAAAAAATCATCGGGCCTGGATTTCGGATCTGCCAGCGCGCGTACTGTTTTAGCCCTGTCAGACGCTGAAATGCCCGTCGTCGTCCCCGATTTAAGATCCACCGAAACGGTAAAGTGCGTCGAAACGCGCTCCGTATTGTTCTGAACCATGGGGGGCAGATCAAGTCCATCGGCAATATCCTCAGAAAGAGGAGCGCAAATAAGACCTCTCCCTTCACGCGCCATAAAATTAATTTTTGCAGGTGTTGCCTTCGAGGCAGCCATAATCAGATCCCCTTCGTTTTCACGATTCTCGTCGTCCACAACTATGACAATCTTGCCGGCCTTTATGTCGGAAATGGCGTCGTCAATCTTGTGGAAACGCCGCATGAGATTCAGCGCTATTTAAATCGAAAACCTTGAAAAACGAACGACACGGATATTCTCGCCAAGCCTGATAACCGCATCCGCAAGCATCTGCTCTATGGTCGCATCAGGGTTCTTCACAAAGCCCTGCGTCAGAAGGGAAGTCTCTTCCCGGAATTTTTTTTCCTTACCGGCAAGGATAGTATCCAGCATTGCTTCCTTTTTCCCCTCCTGGAGAAGCTGTTCTCTCCATATCTCCCGCTCTTTTTCCACAAGCTCATTCGATACGTCACCCGGGCTGATCGTCAGAGGGTTCATTGCGGCCACATGCATCGCAATATCGCGTGCCATCTGCTGAAACTCGTCGCCCTTTGCCACAAAATCAGTTTCACAACCGAGCTGTACAAGGACGCCTATTTTACCGTTCTGGTGAATATAACTGGCAACAACACCTTCACCGACAGATTTTTCGCCGCGCTCAATCGCCTTCGCCTGCCCCTTTTTTCTGAGTATATCAACCGCCTTTTGAGGATCACCGTTTGATTCCTCCAAAGCCTTTTTGCAAGCCATCATGGAGACCCCTGTGGCTTCCCGAAGCTCCTTGATCTGATCAAGTGTCACTGTCATTGTACAACGAGTTAAAATATAATCTTAGCCTTTCGGAGGGGCCTGTTCGCCCTCTTGAGGAGTTGTAGCGGGTGGTTGTGCCGGTGCTGGCTGTTCAGGCTGCGCCGGTGATGCAGGAGTCGCTGGAGAAGCTGGCGCCTCCGGAGGTTGTTGCTGCTGAGCAGCGCCGGAATCTGGAGCACCCGGACCCATAACCGCCTCACGGGTTACTTTTGTAAATGCATCAACCGGTATCTGTTCGGCAATATCGCCGATTGCCGGTATTTTCCACCAGTTTCCGATGAACGCCTGATACATGGAAAAAGCGCCCAGAATAATGACTCCAATATGAACAAGAGCTCCTATAAGCGGCCCGATGAACGGCAGGAGATAGACAAATATTGAAAAGAAAAAAATCATGAACAACAGGAGCCCCTGCCTTCCATGAAGCCGGACATACGCACTTTCCGGTTTTACAATAAGGGCAATAAGCCCGACAAGCGGAATGTACGAAGCCAGGCCCCACAATTTTTCTTCAGATGTAACGGGTGGCTGATTTTCCGCCTTCTTCAAAATTGAAGGCATTTCCATTTTTGGCATCTCCGGCATTTTGACCTCACCAGGAGCACCAGTATCTTTTTTTGCTTCCGGTTGGGGTTGAGCACCTGGCTGCTGTGCTTGCGGCTGCTCCGTATTCTGCTGTGCGGGCTGAGCAGGTGTCTGCGGTTGACCCTGGTTCGCCTGCGGCGTTGGTTCGGAGGGTGTCAAAGGGGTATCAGCCATGATAAATTTGAGAATAAAACATTTTATTTTTTCCCTGCTACGATAGCATCCTTAACGGCATTGATCAAATATGTGAGGGACTTTATCGCGTCGTCGTTGCCTGGAATCGGATACTGAACTCCGTCCGGATCCGCATTCGAATCGCAAATAGCTACAACAGGAATATGGATCTTATTGGCTTCACGAACAACAATCCGGTCTCGAACCGCATCGGCAACAAACACTACGTCGGGAGTCCTCTCCAGATCACGCACCCCGCCGAGCGCCGACTCAAGTTTTGTTATATCCTTTCGCAGCACCGAAGCCTCCTTTTTCGTATATTTAGCGAACTCACCGGTTTTTTCCTCTTCTCTGAGTTTCCGGAAATAACGTATACGCTGTTTCACCGTACTGAAATTCGTAAACAGTCCTCCCATCCACTTGTGGACGACGTACGGCATTTTCGTCGCTCCTGCCGCATCAACAATAAGCTGGGCAGCCTGCGGCTTGGTGCTCACCAGAAGAATAGTTTTTCCCGATGCCGCACTCTGCTGCAAAAAATCGAGCGCCTTTTCCAGGCACGCCTGCGTTTTCTCAAGATCAAAAATGTGAATCCCGCTTCTGGATCCATACAGGTACCTTCGCATTTTTGGATTCCACTTCTGCGTCTTGTGCCCGAAATGCACAGCGGCATCGAGCATATCCTTCAAAGCATCTTTTGGCATATCCTTAGGGTTAATTTACACTTCTCATCTTATGCTTTGCCCCGCATCAAAAAATCGGGGAGGAGGGCATAATCAAAGGGTAAACTGGAAATAAAACATTGCAACTCTAATACAGGCACACATTGAAATCAAGCTGTTTTAGCAGTAAGGTAACAATATCTTCAGGCTCCACCCATGCCATCCAGGAATCCCGCCAAACTCAACGGATACCGGAAAAGAATAGACATCATGGATGAAAAGATCCTCTCACTTTTAAAAAAACGGCTGGATTTGTGCGTAAAAATAGCCGAATTCAAAAAAAATAATGGCATGGCCATCAAGCAGCCGGAAAGGGAAAGAGAGGCACTCAAAAAAGCAGCCCGTAAGGGACAACTGAAAAACATGGAAAAAGCCTTTGTAGAAAGCCTTTTCAGGCTGATTTACAGGGAATCAAGAACCATCCAGATGAAAAAAGGGAAGAGCTTTGACAGAAAGGGTAAAAATTGATAAAATATATCGATAAGTACCAAATTCCAAATACCAGGTAACCAAAGGGGGAAATTATGGACAATATCATTGCCGGCGCAAGCTCTGGGACAGGGCAGCCGGCAGACACAAAACCAATGACCATTACGATAACGCTTCCTACGAATGCGTACTTTATTTCAGGCATAAGGGATTTCACCCTGGGCCTCATACGCAATATGACGGAATTTTCCGAACAGTGGGCATTCAGGTTTCAATCGGTCGTAGATGAGCTTTGCAACAACGCAATCGAGCATGGTTCAAGACCCGGAGAGGACATTAAAATCACGTTCATCAACCATCCCCACGAAAGCATCGAAATTATTGTTGAAGACACGGGCACGGGTAAAACAAAATTGAGCGCTCCGGAACTTCAGCGCATTGTGAAAGAACGACGCGATCCGAAGTATGTTCACATGGGTATCCGAGGGCGTGGACTGGCAAAAATTGTAGCCGAATGGACCGATGATCTTCAATTCACGGATATGCCAAGTGGAGGCATTCAGGTGCGAATCAAAAAATTCCTGAAAGATCCGAAGCTGCTGCAGGAGATGGCCGGTTCGCTTGAAAGCCCCACACATCTTGTGCTTAACTGATACTAATCAAAAAAATCAACTAACAACAGAAACATGACGCAAGCAAACATCACCATCGAAGACATCCCGGTTACAACGGGAGGTATGGTAGCAAAACTGGTGAAATTCCAGGGGCAACTTGATGAGAGTAACGTCGATGAAAAAGCTAAAATCATCTATGCTCTGCTCGAACAGAATCCGCAGAACCTCTATCTGCTCTTCGATTTCGAGGAACTGGAATATATGAACAGTAAATCCATCGGCTACCTCACGGACTGGTATGGAAAAGTGAGCGAAGGAAAAGGAAAAATTGTCATCGCAAAAACGAGGAGCAACATCCTGGATATTCTTCAGGTCGTTGGTCTGACACAACTGATCAACTGTTATGCGACGCTCGACGAGGCCAAATTCGCGCTCCTTCAGCCGCCGGCGCAGACAGCCTGAGTGAATGGAACGCGCAGGTAAAGCTTCGACATTATGCCCGGTCACT
>DATDOI010000172.1:0-3910 GCA_035293325.1 Candidatus Altimarinota bacterium | reverse complement strand
TCAGCAAGTTCAACAACACCATCGTCGTTGTCATCAACGAGATCACTGTCAGCCAGCTCAACGATGCCATCATCATCGTCAGCCTCCAGTTCACTCAGGTCAATATCCACCTCTTCAAACTCAATGGCCGGTGAAGATGCTGCGGCAAAGATCGAGCCTGTCTGTGATTCATGGTCGCTACCAATATCCAGGTTCCATCCGGCATCAATCTCATCCAGTTCAGGCGTGATGAGTCCGGTTTTGCTTCCGCCTCCGGGAGTGTTGTTTTGCTGGTCGAGCTGCTGTGGTGCGGGTGTGTGGCCCGGAACTGCAGGGGCGCCTTTCCCGCCACCGGCGGCGTTTTCAAAATCAATGGCGCGGGCAAAGCGCTCATCGGCCTTATTCAGCTGAGAACCGATGGAGAGTTTAATAAATGCGGAATCATTTTCCACGCTGTTATGATTGTCGCCGCGTAAATCAAGTATGCGTTCAGCGCATTCGACAAGGTTGTAGACCCCATCCGCTGCAAACACTTCGGCGGCGGCGAACTTACTTTCGAATGAGCTGCGGAATGTCGCCGGAGTAAAGTTGGTCTGGGAAGCGAGACTCCTCAGGGAAACTTCATGCTTTTTGATGAGCTCCGCTGTTTCCGGCGAGAAGCGTTCTTTATTGTTGTCATAAATTTTCAGGAGCAGATCGGCCGCTTTCTGTTTCTCTTCATACCACGAAGCCGTGCGTGTTTTGAAGGAGTAAGGTGTTGCATCTGCTCCTCCTACAAGCATGTCGGCGGGACCGGTATAGACATTTGCACCGCTGCTCGCGCCAAGGCTATAGGAAGCGGAAGAAAGGACTTCAGCCGTTTGAGGAACAACATCAGGAGCAGGACCTTTCTTTGCATCCTGAACGGGAGGCGTGACAGGCGTATCCACCGTTGTCGTGGGAGCGGGGGCAACGTTGTTTACGGAAGGAGTGGTGGTCGGAGCATTATTTTGTGAAAGATCCGCATGTTCATCGGTGTCAGATTGCGATGCAAGATATTGTACGCCAGTGCCTATTCCTGCGGCAGCGGTTAAAGCAAACATGATTTTTTTCCATTTTGGAACCGGCTTGCGGGAAGCGGGTGGAAGTGTTGGAACTGGGGCAGGTTTAGGTTCTGGCGTGGATGTTTCCGGAGCCCGAACCGAAGGCATTTCTTTTGGAACAGGAGAAGGGACGGGTCTGTCCGCGGCCGCGGGAACCCGAACATAACTGCCCCTCCGGCGGGAAGGCTCTTTTTTAGGCTCAGGCTCAATCGGGGCAACAGCTGGTGCCGATCCCGGAAGATCAACCTGCGTGACCTCGTCCTCAGTGTCAAAAATCCCGTGAAGCTGGGCGACGGTTGCAGCCCTTACATAATCCTGATGTTGATCGGGAGTCGAGGGAGCTGTACTGCCCGATCCGGACGTGGAGGTATCAGTTGCAAACTCAGCCGTCTGTTCCGGTTCCTGGGGTGCTGCAGGCGGCAATTCAGCCCTTAATTTTGCAAAATGCTCGACAACAAGTTCGAAAATGCGGTCCTGAAGAATTGATTCGCGCTCGGCGTGATCTTCAAGGAAGTAGGATGCGAGCCAGCAGAGTTTGCCGCCGCGGTGATCAGGAAGAAGTCTCCTGAAAGTATGGGAAATAACCCGGACGAGCCCTTCATACTCGCCGCGCGCGCTCTCTTCGTCAAGTTGGGCAAGGTGCGTAAACTTGGCATCAGGCAGGCCATCTTTTCCTGCCAGTATCGAAGTTATCGCTCCCCGGATTGAGGTATCAAGAAAGGAACCTTTGAGGTTTCCTTCAGCATCTTTCCCGAGAACCTGGTCGCAACGGGTCTCAAGGGCTTTCTGCGCCATGCGATAAACTAAATGTGCCTGTGAGCCACCTGCGTCAATTCTTTTGGTTTCATAAAGGAAATAATCACGGTGAAGGTTCGCTGAGCTCAGCATTTCCACACGCGCGTGCTTTGCTATAACCATCACGGCCTCCCAGACGATGTCGTTATATTCGTGGAGTTTAATCTGAAATGTTTTTTCAAACAGGGGAATAAAAACCGTTTCAAAATCGAACTGAGCCTGCGCTTCGAGCTTATCCCTCAATGACGGAGCAGATTCGGCATCTGTGTTCACAGGCGGAAGTTTCCAGCCATCAGCGCTACCCGTAAGTGTTGTTGTCGCAGGAGCAGGGGCCAGGCTCGGTTTTTTTAATTCAGCCGGTAACTCCTCGATATTTGCCGCAACGGAAGCAACGGTACTCTCCGGGACGGCTCTGATCTCGGCCTCCATTACACTCCGGGCTACCGGATTACTGCTCATGCGCATGGGCATTGTTTTAACCCTTGAAGTCTGTTGGGGGTCCGGCTGCGCGCCGAATAGACCGACTCTGTCTGTTACGCGCCGGGCGGGCGGAACCGCAATTGGCTCAGGTTTTTTGGGAGGTTCATATTCATTCTGATCCGCGCCTGCAGGCGTAAGGCCGCTGCCGTAATCAACGATATAGTTTAAGAGCTTCTCATCCAGGCCATGGTGTTTGGCGATATCCGTAAGCGTCCGCTGAACAGCCTCAAGCATCACGATCTCCGGATCATATACGCCATCATCTTTGAGAAGCTTGAGATAAACGGCGTTCCTGGGATCGAAAATAGTCTTGTAGGCGTAGGAGTAAGCCGCCTGCAATTTGCTGAGAATTTTGTCGGTATCAAAAAGATCTTCCTGAGAAAAAAAGAGCATTTCCTCAAATCGGTCAGCTATGGCTTTTGCCGGGTTCACGGATCGTACAATCATACCATCCGGTTCACTTTCAAGTCTCCTGAAAGTCTCCAGGCCCTTCAGCCGGCTGATATATATTCCCGCCATTGCAGCAAGACCGCTTTCGGAAGTCGGAGGTATAGTTCTGGGTTGATGGAGACTCTCATCCCCATCCTGAGTATCGCCGTCCTCGAATCTTTTTGGGTCCGTCATAGGCTTTGTGCGTAAAAGTCTATTTCTACTGAATGTAACCTGCTGAATCCCACTCCATTACAGCAATTACATCCTCGAAAGAGGTTAATTTATAACTCTATTACATTGTTTTGTCAAATATTTTTAAAAAATAGTCATCAAAAAATCAACTTGCTTAATACAACTAAGTTGCATTAACATAGGGCCGGTCTTATATTAAAAACATGCAAACCGGGCAGTCTGTTATCGGCAGTCTTAAAAAAAGCGGATTCCGCATGACGAATATACGACGCGAACTTGTCGGCATTTTTTCAAACAGCAAAGTGCCGCTCTCCGCCCCGCAGCTCCGGATCATGCTGGAGGAACAGGGAATCACGGCGAACAAGACCACCATTTATCGTGAAATATATTTCCTGCTGGAGCAGAAGATTATTATGGAAATTGAACTTGGTGAGGGAAAAAAGAGATATGAAATGGCCGACAGGGACCACCACCATCACCTGGTCTGCATGAAATGTTTTTCCATTGAGGATGTGGAGCTGGAAGCCGATCTGCATGAAGAGGAGGGCCGCATCGAACGGTTAAAAAAATTTAAGATCACCAATCACGCGCTGGAATTTTTCGGTTTCTGTGCCGGATGTCAGTGAATCATTACCCATATAATCACTTGAAATGAAAAAATTAACGATACTTTTTTTTGGGGCTCTTCTGGCTTTTTCAGGCTGTGAAAGCCAGGGCGGAACTATCTACGGGACGCAGGAAACGACAGAGCGTTCTGAGTCAAAAAAAATTATCGTTGTCGCCAGCTTCTATTCGCTCGCTGAGTTTGCGCGAAATGTCGGAGGAGATCATGTTGAAGTTTTTACGGTCACGCCGCCGGGAGCGGAACCTCATGAATACGAGCCGACGGCAAAAGATATTGTCCGTGTCAGAGAGTCCGGAGTTTTTCTTCTGAACGGCGGCGGTCAGGA
>DATDOI010000171.1:0-4300 GCA_035293325.1 Candidatus Altimarinota bacterium | reverse complement strand
GTTACGGTAAAGGGTATAAATACGCTCACGATTATGAAGGAGGTGTTGTTGAGCAGCAGCATCTTCCCGATGAGCTCAAAGGGACCGTCTATTACGAACCGACCGATCGCGGCATCGAGGCCCGCATCAAGGAGAAGCTTGATAAATTAAGAAAATCTTAAAGCGAAACAACCGGAAAGTACTCCTTCACGTACTCTCTCTTCCACCAGGCTTTGCTTGCGCGGCGTTCTTTTTTGTCCGTGAAATGGTAAAGGTAGAGCTTTGCCCGCAAATACTTGGGCGGCTCATTCGCGAACGGATTTTTTCTTAAAAGTTTGAGCACGGTTTTATCATTTTCCAGCAGTTTTATCATGAATGGCTCGAACCATTCCTGTTGATAATGCGGCCCCATTGCCGCAAACCACATCAGCCAGTCCAGCCTCAGATGGTACGGCGCGAACTGTCGCGGCATGTATTTTACGTCGCCGGGTTTTCCTTTGAACTCATACTCTTTCCATTCAGCTTTCGCAGAATCAGGATCGTCGGATAACGTTCCCTCAATAATAACCTCATACCTTTTTTTCGTCACGCTGCCGAAGGCGCCGTACGTGTTTACCAGATGGAGCGGGTCGAAGCTCGTATTCATAATCTGATGCCTGGAGATCAGATTTTTTACGGGCTCAATGCTCCGCACCACCACCAATATGGCATAAGCTGCCACGAGGTACGTGCTGAACATTGTTTCTCCGGGTGATATTGATCCTGTCGGCAGGAGCGCTTCCGGAATGATCAGGCGGAAAACTGAATCATCAATGGCACCAACGCCCAATAAAATCGTCAGCCAGTTGAGCCATGAATAGTTTCCGCTTAAAATCAGCCAGCCCTGCGTGCCGATAATCAACACACCCGCAATGGAGGCAACAGGCTGCGGCGCAAAAAGGAAAATCGGAGCAACCAGCTGTACAAAATGGTTCACCAGTACCCCCGTTTTATGGAACCATTTTGGCGCGTTGTGCGCGAACCAGCTTACCGGGTTCGGCATCGGCTGCGTTTCATAGTGGTAGAAAAGGCAGGTCAGATCTTTCCAGCATTTGTCTCCTCTCATTTTGATCAGTCCGGCTCCAAACTCGACCCGGAACAATGCCCAGCGCATCAGAAACATCATGATGATTGAGGCTTCCGTGAAAGCGTTCCCCAGAAATATGGCCATGAATCCGACCTCCAGAAGAAGAGACTCCCATCCGAACGAGTACCATGTCTGTCCTATGTTCACGATGGACATATACAGTACCCACAAAATCAGCCAGACACTCATGAAAACCCAGAGCGGTGCAAAATCCACGATCCCTGTCAGCGTCAAAAGCGACAATGCAATCCCTGATCCGGCAATGAATAAGAAAAATCTGTTGGAATAATGGAGATAAAAAATGCTCGGTGCTTTTTTGAACGGTACCTGTTGTATGAACTCAGTGACTGGCAGTATGCCGTTCGTTCCCAGCAACGCCCGGAACTGATTGAATGCTGCCCAAAAAGCTGTCAGGTAGATCAGCCCCAGCCCCTTCAGGAAAATGAATCGCGTCAGCCAGTATGTCGATTCGCCAAAAAAATCCATCAGGCATTATTTGTACTATTTTTTCTGCACCCAGTGCTTTATCACATCCAGCGGATATTTCTTCCCCGAAAGGTAGTCCCTGATCTCGTTTTTGATGTCCTCATCCCGCAGCGTTCCCGAATCCATCGCAAATATTTCTTCCGGAGTGAACCATCGGACCTCCTCTATTTCGTCCGTAATGGTGGCCGGTGCATCGTGATTTTTGATTTCGCCCAGGAAGATGATCTTTATGGCGTGCGGCGTTGCGCCGAGCTGGCCGGCGATATCTTCCCTCACGAGTGAATAGACGCCTAAAAGAGCGGTCGGTTCGAATGTGTAACCCGTTTCCTCTTCGACCTCCCGTTTTACGGCATCAACCGGATTTTCTCCAATATCGATCCATCCAGCCGGCTGATTCCATTTTCCGGCATCAGGCATTACGACTTTCGGGTTCTCTTTCACGAGAGCAATTTTGCCATCCTTTTCCAGTATTGCTCCTACGACTCCGAATGTTTGGGTAAAGACACGTGACATGCATCTATGTTACTCTGCCTCCGTGTTCCAGCCAAGAATTACAGCACCGCAGTTCGAAAAAAAGCTGTTTCACTGGTATGTAAAAAACGGCCGTGATTTGCCATGGAGACACACAAAAGATCCATACAGGATCTGGGTTTCCGAAATCATGCTCCAGCAAACGCAGGTTGAGAGAGTGAAAGAGTATTACCGTCGTTTTTTTCAGGAGTTTCCGACTGTGCGCGCGCTGGCGAAAGCGCGTTGGCCCCAGGTTCTGGATGCGTGGCGCGGACTTGGATACTACCGTCGCGCGCGCAACCTCCATGCGGCTGCCAAAATGATCGTGAGTAAGTACAAGGGGAAATTTCCGGATTCTTGCGATACCCTTCAAACCTTACCCGGAGTAGGTGAGTACACGGCCGCGGCGATTGTCTGTTTTGCTTTCGGACAGGATGTCCCGGCTCTGGACACGAATCTCCATAAGGTTTTCCGTCACGTTCTTGGGGCGGATTTCTGGAATGGTCTCACCCCGCAGGAGCGTTTCCAGGCCGTTCAAAAATATATCAGTAAAGGCAATGGAGCCCGTTTTCATCATGCCATGATGGATTTTGGCACGTGGCTGAGCCAGGCAGGCCATACTCATTTTCACTGTCCGTTTGAGGGTTTTTGTTCGGGGATCATGTTTGCTCCCCGGAAAAAAAATCAGAAGCTCATCGGACAGAAAGTTGCGATCGGTATCGTTATTCATGACGGGAAAATGCTTATTGCACGCCGGAAGAAAGGAGACACATTTGGAGGATACTGGGAGTTTCCCGGAGGCAAGGTGGAAAAAGGGGAGGATGAGCGCATCTGTTTGAAGCGGGAAATGCTTGAAGAGCTGGGTATTGAGGTTTCCGTGAGGCCACGATTTCACCGCATTCCCGCCGAGGTTAACGGAAAGCGCTACCTTCTTTCTTTCCATCGCTGTTCGCTGCTTTTGGGGAAGCCCAGAGCGCTTGAAGTTGCCTCCTTCAAGTGGGTAAAACTTGATGAAGTGGATCGCTACAAATTTCCTCCCGCCAATAAGGAAGTGTTTGAAATCCTCCGGAAAAAGAAAGCGATGTTCCGCGTTTGAATGTAGAGAAGATGAAGAGTACAATTTGCATATGCATCTTACTTTATAAGTATTTCACATGATGTACGGTATGCATTCAAAGAAATGCAAGGGCGCATTGCTCCTTGTGTTTGGAGTTCTGTTCCTTCTTGGAACAACAGGTGTATGGCCTGAATTTACTTTTGACAAGTATTGGCCGGTTATTCTGATCGTTGTCGGTTTGCATGATGTTTTTTGCTCATGCATGAAAATGGGCATGAAGGGATGTATGGGAGACTGTTGCGGAGGCGAGTGCAGGAATGAGGGTGAGATGCACATGAAAAGGAAATAATACCCTTGATGGAAAAAGATTCACTCGAATCGTCTTCAGATGTAATAGCGCTGCTTCAGGAGCAAAATCAGCTCCTGAAGCAGCTTTTGGATGTGCAGAAAAAGGACACAGTGGAACAGAAACGCCGTGAATGGTTCATGATCGGGCTTAAGATGTTGCCCTATATTTTGATAGCGGGTCTGCTCTTGTGGATCTATTTTTCGGTGAGCGCGTATCTGGCTGAACTGAACAGCCAGATAACGGAAATACGAACGAACATAGACGGTGTGTTCAAGGTTTTGAGCGATCAGTATGAGTTTTTAAAAGCCGGGTTCGGCAAACTGGGAGATGCATTGTCTGCGGTGCTCCCCGGAATAGGCGGAATGGCTGAAAAGGTGAAAGATGCGCTGCCGAAATTTTAAATGAGCTTATTCCAAATCTAAAGGAAGCGGTGCGCTTCGCGCGTTATTGGCTAGGCTCGCCTTTGGCTCGCTTCTGGTAGTCCCAAGGAGAATCGAACTCCTATTTTCAGGATGAAAACCTGATGTCCTGACCGTTAGACGATGGGACCTCGGTCGCTTTGCTCAAAGATTCAAACTACAGGCGTCAATAATCCAATTTGGATTTACGCTTGGCAAAGTATAGCCACTCGGTTTCGATTGTCAACGAGCGCCATGACTCCATCCCCCTTATTCCTCCTTCTCTTCTTTCGGTATGTAGATGGGATTTGCCGGTTTTTCCATATTTTTTACAATATCGCTCTGTTCGACTTTTTTGGAGGACATAGCTTCGATGATTTTGCTCACGAGTTCAC
>DATDOI010000170.1:0-5141 GCA_035293325.1 Candidatus Altimarinota bacterium | reverse complement strand
CATGTATGACACCGATAATTTCATTGCGGTCTTCAGTCGCGATCCGGCTCTATCAACGGGCAACATCGCCTTTGCGCGGTATGCGTTTAACGCCGGTGGACCGCCGACTGCGGGATCTGCTCCAAATACGCTCTCGGATTTCACGGCAACAACGGGATCACAATCAAATCCAAGAATCACCAGCGACTATAACGGCCTGACGTTTGTCGTCTGGACGGATTTCCCGACGATATCGACTGAAAATCATATCTATGGAAAATTCTTAAGCGCTCAGACGCCGCAGGCTCCGGCCTTCCGCATCAATTCGACGCAATCCGGCAGCCAGTCTCTGCCATCCACAGGAATGAATGCCTCAGGTGAGGCCGTCGTTGCATGGGAAGGGAACGTAAATCAGCCAGGCTTGAGCGACAGCAACGGCATCGCCACGCAGCTGCTTCAAAATCCCCTCAACCTCCAGGAAGTGGATCCGCTGTCACCAATCGCTCAGCAGGAGATCCAAGCGGGCGGTCAGTTTCTGGACGTCCCGACGAATATCACTTTCCCGGCCGTTGCCATAAGCACATCCGGGTCAACAATACAGGCAGTTTCAATCCGGGATGCGGTCAATGGAGGAAGTCCGCTGAAATACATAGAGATTCAGGATGCGACGGGTGTTGATTTTAATCTCACCGTCCAGGCTTCGGATTTCTTCGCACAAGCGGATAACCGCCCGTATATTACAAACGAAGCGCATTTCAAAGTTCGCAACTGGGATCAGGACACAACCGATGTTGATAATGCGGTGGCATGCGGCGGCGATGCTCTCGTATGTTTTCAGACCATTGAATCCAGCGTTATAGCAACGGCTTTCACGCTCGGAACGGAAACGGAAAGCTTTACCTACGTGAACACCCAGAAAGTTCTGGCTGAAAAAACCGGAACCGTGGCCAGCGAAATTGGCATCTGGAGAATTTTCCCTGAATTCCAGATTACGGTTCCGTCTCTCATTCCACCGGGAGTACATGAGGCAGTCATAACCTTCACGCTGACGTGATGCAAAAAATCATAAAAAAATTGGGGTTTTCGATGGCTGCTCTGGTCGCAATGTCGGCAGGCCTCGCGCATGGCGCAACGGGAGATTTCACGATCTATCCGACCTACATGCACGGCGAAAATAAAACCTGGATCGTATCGGACGTTGAAGCCGGTGAAACGCGAACGGAGTATGTAACCGTCGAGAACGTAAGCGGCCTTGAACAAACGATAGATCTGATCGTACTCGAAGCGGAGAGCAAAGAAAAATCTTTCACGGTAAAAGAGAATGAACCTTTCACCCGGCTGGGGCTGTGGACAAAACTGCCTCAAAATTCCGTACACCTTCTCCCTCACGAAAAGATTCGGGTGCCGGTGGAAATTGCAATCCCGGAAAACACGGACCTGCAGGAATATACGGCCACCATACTGGCGGCAAAATCCGAAAAAAATCCCCAGAACATAACGATTGTTACGCGCATCGGAGTGCGGATGTATATCAACGTGGTGGAACCGGGAACGCTGAATGCAAACATTTTTGGAGCACCGGGAACAAGCGCATTTTTTCTCATTTTTTCTTTCGTCGCGCTCATAGCCGCAATTTTTTACAACGTCATCCATTATCTGGAACAAAAAAAATATGAAAACCAGCAGGCTTAATATTTGGCTTTTGGCAATGACTTTGGGGCTCTTCAGCCTCAACTTCACTCCTGCGTTTGCGCAACAAATGCTCCTTCAGGTTGTTGGCGGAGGCTATCGCCTGCAGGGTCCTGCGCAGATTCTCTTTAACCCGGTTACGGCCGGATTTACGTTAACGGAGAGCGACGTAAGCATACGGGACATGGCAACGGGATATTTATCCATTGAAGATCAGAACGGCGGAAGCGAATTCCAGGTACAGGTTGAGGCCTCCTCCCCTCTCACGAACACCAGCATACCGACGGCAGCAATCGGCCTGGACAGTTTTCTGATCAAAAACATTTCCGGCACGGGAAACGACATTGACACCATGAACGGACGGACGGACGGACTGAGCCTTGTTGCGGCCCTGAACGATTTCTATCAGGACCCGCCGGTGAACTCCGTCCCCAACGACCTGACCGTACCAAGAGTCCTCGCAACGGGCACCGGGCAACAGCCGGGAGAATGGAGATTTTATCCCGGATTCAGAATTCAGATTCCTTCGGCAACAGCCATCGGCGTGTATGAAACAACTCTGGTTTTCACCATAATTTAAGATGAAAAACATTACCGCAAAACTGGGCCTCCTGATTCTCACCGGACTGATGACCGCGACACCCGTGGCCAATGCGGGCTACTATAATTTCGGCACGCTCGACGTCAGACCCGTCACGACCGATGCTGCCCAAAACAGCGACTGGTTCATAGAATATCTCGCACCGGGAAGCCGGAAACAGCAGCAAATCCAGATTTCAAATTTCTCGCCGGAGACGAAAAACCTCACGGTATACGCCGCTGATACAGATACGAATGAAGGCGAAACCTTTTTTGCAAAAAGCGTTGAACAAAACTCGGAAGATATTTCCGGATGGATAGACCTGCCCGCAAACAGGCTTATTCTTGATCCCGGAGAAAGCAAAATACTGAGCGTCAATTTCCGTCTGCCGGAAAACGCAGGCGTCGGTCTTCACACGGGGGCGATCATCGTTCGCGAAAACAAAACGCAGTCTGAAGGTCCGCTCAAAACGGTCGCCATCGAAAAAGGCGTGCGCGTCTATCTGAACGTGACGGGCCCGGCCATTACGCAGAGCCGCGTTTCAGGAATTTCAGCATCATCCGCTTTCAACGCGCAATCATTTTCAATCGAAACAACCAACACCGGCACCACAGATATTCGTTCGGCCTATGCCTTTGAACTGAGAGACCTTTCCGGAAATACCGCAGTGCAGACACAGGGAGAAACTCTCACCAAACCGGCAACCGCTGAAACTCTCACATTAACCACAGAAGCTCCAAAATTCGGCCTCTACCAGGCATATATTTCAAACGGCTCAGAGACGACTTTCATTGGATCAACGATGTCCGTTCCCGTGTGGGCTTTATTCCTTATTGCAGGATTTTCGCTTGCGGCAGGTATGATGAGGGCTCCAAAAAGAGCCCGGCGAGCAACCCCGTCTTTCGCCGAAACGGCGGATCGCATCCTCTCAACTTTCAGGCAATCGCTTAGCTCACTTGAGCTGCGCAGAAGCGCCGCATACTTCGGTATGCTCACGGTTGCGGCAATCTCAACGCTGGCAATTTCGGAATTCGATCCGGACCTGGCAAAATCCCAGCTTCTCACGACCGGGCCGGCGGCATCCTATGAACTCACGGTCAAATGGGGAAATTTCCGCAACATGACGCTTCCGGAATATTACCGGAAGCAGTGGCACGGTCGCGTTTTCTTTCCGAACGCAAAAGTTACCACGATGAAGCTGCTTCATTTCGAACGCAACGATGAAGGCGAAATCGTAGGCGATAACACGGCCCTCCGTTTTAATGCACTCACCGGACCCGACAACGACGGCCTCGTACTGCATGTAGTCCCGACGGATAATGAGATACCGGTTGTCCGGTACGAAAACTTCGACAACGACGAAACGTACGAATTCCTGATCACCGATTACCTTGGCGCACAGGGCGTATATCCCGACGGACTGTTTTCAACATCTTTCAAAACAGACCTTGGCGAAGAGGAACAGCATCGCATTCAGGCGCTTGAAGACGCCATGGAAGAGCTGGGAGCCACAGCGGAAGTGGAGGCGACTCCGCCGCCCGTGGCCCAGATACCGGAACTCGAAAATCTTTTCATTGAAGATCTGCCTGCAACTCCCGAAGTGCTCACAGATTTCGTCCTGACCTCCGATTACGTTGAAGAGATCGTAAGGCAAAACAGCACCGCAAGAGTTGAAACCGACAGCATACTCATCGAAGCGCTGGAGGCAACTCCCGAAGTGCTTCAGGAAATAGCCGCGACCCCGGATCTGAACTTCGTGTTCATACCGTCAGAAACGATCAACTTCCCTCCTCAGGCGTTCTCGTTCGATGAACAAATGACGGCAGAGCAGGATCTGGGAACGCTCATATTTGTGCAGAACAAGGAAACTCCATGGAACACATACATATCAACGACAGACTTCAGTCTCCTTTCCGGCGGTTCAGTCATCCCTGCTTCAGCCATAACGATCATTCCGGGAGAAGCGGTGTTGCTCACCAATGACGGAGCCAAGATTGAAACGGGCGGAACGGAAATATTCCAGAACGAGCAGGACAAAAATTCGCTCGTCAGCGTGGATTCCGGCGCGGGCGACAATGAAATCTTTGCCATGAGGCCAAAACTGGAGGTACGCATTCCCGCGGGCACCCCGGCCGGAACATACCAGGGTTCACTCACTATAACGAGCCTGTAAAAACCGGCGTCGCTTTGGCGCCAACTTAGCGCTAACGGCGAACAATAAGATACAGTCCGTTATCCATGGAAAGAAGCGAACCTTCCAGATCGCTCCTCTTTTCGATCATCTCAAAAAACCCCTCCAGCTCCCCTGCATGGGTCAGCGCATTATCACACACAATCAGCCCTCCGGAAGCAAGCATAGGAAGAACCGCCTCAAGGTAACTGGCATACTCCAGTTTTGTCGCATCCACAAAGATCAGATCAAAAGGGCCCTCACGGAAATCCTCAAATATTTCAGGCGCGTGTCCCTTCACCTGCACAATCCATGGCGCAACGCCCGCTTCAAGAAAATTCTCCGATGCCATCTGAAACCGTTCTGCATGCGATTCAACCGTATACAGCCGACCTCCGGTATGAGACAATGCTTCAGCAATCCAGATGCCTGAATATCCGTTGGAAGTGCCGATTTCCAGAACGGTACGCATATCACCAGAACGAATGAGTTTATTCAAAAAAAGTCCGGTTGTGCAGGGAACGTTCCAGAAGCCTGATGTGCGACCTTCCAGCTCCTCCAGACGGGCCAAAACCCGTTCGACTCGCTCATCCATGGGAAAGAAAAAAACTGTAAAACCTGATACCACAACCCGGTCAGCCTGTATAGCGCTGCCCACCTATAATGAAGCCCCCAACATTGAAAAACTCATACAAGAGATCGAAAAAGTTACAAAAAAACTCC
>DATDOI010000169.1:0-6504 GCA_035293325.1 Candidatus Altimarinota bacterium | reverse complement strand
GGCGGGCCACTCATTGAAGTGAGCGAATCTGCAGGAGAGGATGCATTCCTCCAGCAATTTTTCCATCCTCAAAAGGCACAATCTTTCGAAGACATTTCCGAAGCGGATGAGGTTGAAAAAGGGACGACAGATTTTGAAAACCGTTTCTCCGAAGCGGAAGCGTATCGCATGCTCCGGTACAAATGTATTTCGGATGAAAATCCGAACAAACTAGACCGCAAAAAGGTCGCCCGTGAGCTGAACAGCCTCGCCGCGATAGCGCTGGAATCAATGTTTGTTCTCTATAAAGCCAAAAAGAGCGAACCGCTGAATGTTGAGCTCGTAAAGATGCTCAAGAGGTACTACGGCGATGCCGCAGGCGAAACCGTTGAAGATTTTACAAAAAAATACGGTCTGGATAAGCCGGACGCAATGCAAAAAGCGATGAAAATGTTCGGTATTTCCGACGATCTGAAAATCAACAGCAAGAATATTAATTTCATCAGAAATCTGGTCCATGACGGATTTGCCAGCCAGAGACTTATGGCTGAAGGAAAAATCAAACCGACCGAAACGAAACAGGAATGGAAAACATACGCAGAGATCGCTGCGGAACAACCGAGTCCCCTCGCGGCCGAGATCGTTAAAAAACTTGAAGAAAATCCGGATTTCCAGAAACTTCCTCCGGAGAAGAAAGCAGAGGTCATACGCCAGATCAACGCCTACCTGGCGAAAGATCACACCTTCGAGAAAAAACAGCTTTTCGATGTAAACGCGGGCTTTGACGTCAACTCACTCGGAAAGTGGGCGGAAACCGGTGATTCCAGGGATGCCAATTTGTGGGTCGGTTTAAGCACGGATGTTTTGCAGCTGGCAGGAATAAAAGACTGGTCATTAAGGCTTGGTGTTGCCGTAAACCCCGTCAATGGACAGACCATGGTCGGTGCCGTTGCCGGCAAAGATGTGGATCTGGGTGACCAGTGGAAACTGAACCTGGCCGCAGGCCTTGGCGCCACCTTTGGCCCACAGGGTCCGGCTCTCGTAGCCGGTGCCAGTGCCGGATTTACCTGGATGAGCAAAGGAACCGCCGACAGTGCATGGCGTGAAAAAGTAAACTTCGGCGTTGGTATTGGCAGCTCGATCAGTTTCAACCTTACGGATATCCACATGGGTCCCTACATTTATGTAGGCGCCGGACAGGTGAAAGATTTTCAGAATCAGTACAAACAGATGTACACCGAGGCGTACACGGATAACGCGCTCTATACGGTTGATCAGCTGCCGGAAGATGACTATAAGGGAAGATCCGCCGCAATCCAGGCCCTTCCGTACGGCATCGGCCAGTTTATGACCGAAATCAAGGTCAACATGGGATGGAGCGATCAGGAGCTTACCAAATTTTATGAAGAAAAAATTAAAAAAGGACTCAAAGATGTCTGCTTCAAATATGTTGTGGAAGAGTCAGCATCAGGTCTTTCCGAATGGGGCGTGGGGGTAACCATAGACCCCGTAGCGCTCTTTACGGCAATCCTGACGCTTGGTGGTTTGCTGAAGTTCGGCTTTGTCGTTTCAACGACGATCAACGTGAAACGCAGCATGCAAAACCCTTCAAAGGAACAGCTGGAAATCGAGAAAAAAATGATCGCGGATTACGAAAAAGCTTTTCCGGGAATCAAAATCGAAATCGAAGCGGAGAAATACGCCGACATGGAGTCCGTCAAATCCCGCGAGTTCGCCGGAAGCAACCTGGAAAGAATCATGGGAGTTCCGGAGGGCAAAAAAGCCACACGTTCCGAATTCAGCGAATTTACGCCGGCAGAAAGCCCTGAATTTAAGCAATTACAGAAACAGTTCGCGGCGCAACGCATGGAATTGACGATAGATCCGGACACAAAAATGTACGCCATCCGGCCGCTCGCTTTCGAAGCATGCAGGGTTTATCTGGATCGCGGCATGGCGGAAGGAAACGGTCTGATTGTAAAAGGGAACAAAATCCTTGTTGCTGGAGGTGAAAACCTGACAGATCTGTGCATCAAGCGTTTCGACACGTTCTATCCGGGTGAAATTGATGGAGCCGTTCAACATACGGTTATCACCATCAGTGATAATCCGTACCGGACCATGGGATCGATCGCCGACAGCGGCGGAAGACAACAGGCGGCATTCATCGAGGTTAAATATGACCGCGAGAAAGGCTCATTCTCTCAAAAAGAGGTGGTCGGCAAGCAGGCGAATGTCATGACCTATAAGCAATTCCAGGCGCTTCCGGAAGAAAAGAAAAAGGCGTACTACACTTCAGAAAAAAGATCTGCAGCTTATGAGGAACGTCAAAAAGAGGAAGCCAAAAGAAAAGATCATCTGGAGGTCACCGGCCGCGCACTGGCACTGGGGGTCAAACTTGAGGACAATGTTGATTTATCCAAGCTCAAAGTTTCACCGGAAGTATTTATCAAAATGGAGAAATACCGGCTGCGCTATCGCAAGCTTACAACCAACGCTACGGTTGAATCTCTCAAGAAACTTGATGACGATATTACAAAGGAAAACCCCGGCATCACAACGGATCAGCTGCTTCTGTATAAGGAACGTCTGTTCCATCTGAGCATGAGCGAGTTTCACCCTGCAAATGAAAAAGAATGGTTTGAAGAGCGCCTCCAGTGGGCTGAAACAGCAATTTATACGCCGTTCTTCGAACAAAAACTGAAAGGAATTGAACATCCGGAGCATATTACCGCCAAGAGACTTGCGCGCTCCTTTATAGGAGCTATCCGTCAGTATCTGCAAGAAAAACCTATCGATCTTGCCGCAGGCCAGAGCCTCTTTACAGCTGTCGGCACGTTCAATATAGAGGGTATTCGCAGAGTCTATGCTGCAACCGGACAGGATGCGAGTGAAAACAAATTCCGCGAAGGGTACGACTATACAAGCTTCCTTGCCGCAGGCGGTGAAGCACTGGAAGAGGAACAACGTTATATAGCAAAAATTCTGCTGATGACCCACAGCGAGCTTCCGAAACTGGAAGAGAAAGAACGTTTCCTGCGTTCCAGATTGGCGAAAAAACTTTTCTATCTTGGAAGTCCGGAGGTACCGAACCCGATTATAGATATCATGGGGAAAGAAAATTTTGAAAAACTGATGAAGGTGTACGAAGCCGTTGAAAAAGGCGAAACGGTGCCCGCAGAGTACGACGCAGTTATTAAACAGTTCTACAACATCTGCGAAAAAGTTCGCGAAGCGCAGCTGGGCAACCACATACCGGTGCAGATTGACGGCAGAAACGGCTACGCCGTTCGCATCGGAAACTTCTATTTTGTTATCCACACGACCATCAAGAGTGGATACTACGAAAAATGTAAGAATCCGTCATCACTCTACAACGAAACGATTCTGGTCTACAGAAGCGACAGATTCAAAGCCGCCCCGGTTGCTCCGGCAGCAATGGTTGGCGGAGGCGCGGGCGACGTTGTCGCTCTTGAAAGCCGCAGCGCCGACATCTGGTCCTTCGGTCTTGGCGTTATTGGTAAAGGCACGGTTGATTTCAACGACACTCCTGAACACATACCGCCGGGTGGTGGTGGTGATGATGACAAACCGAAACCGAGCCAGGAGGGTAGAACGCGAGGAGAAGGCAAAAAAGGTGACGAAAGGACGCCTCCGCCGGCGGAAGAGGAAGCACCCGGAGAACAGGAAGGAAATACTCCTCCCCCACCGCCTGAAGATGAACCGGGATTCTAATAACAGATACATCTTTCTCATACCATGCATAAAAAAGATCAAAAACACATTATTGGAATCATCATTGGAATCCTGATCGTGGGTGCGGTTATATTCATAAATCTCCGCCCGGCTGAAGAAACGCAGACACAGACACAGGGAAGCGCCGTTGCCGGCAACGAAACTGAATTTCCTGAAAATGCCGATGTGGTTGACACCGCTCCAATCGGTACCAGACCTCCGGAACCGTCCGACACCTCAGAAGGATACTAAAAACAAATATGAAAAAAATAAAAATCACAATCGGGCTTATAGCTGCAAGCACTGCACTGGCAATGCTGATGCTGGCAAACGTTTCTTTGGCCGGTGTTGGAGCAGCCGTAGGGCCGGACTGTACTGAGATGCTGCAGCCGCACAACTATGGAGGCAACTCAAGCCCGCCTGGAAGCACCAGCCTGTATATGAAATTTTTCTCTGAAGCGGACTGTAAATCACATGCGCCCTATCCGAATCAGCACAATGCCATAACCGCAGCCCAGAACGCCACTACCTATGTGCTTCCGCAGGCGGCAACCAACGAAGATGCTCACCTTCCATGGACCGATCATGACCATATTTACGTGAACAACAGCACTGAAGATAACTTCCTGTATGGCGCGTACGTTGGGGCATTTGAAATTACACTTGAAAATGATGGAGTAAAAAATACCACCACATCTTCCATGCAGTGTCCCGTCTTTAGCGGACAATCGGGAGCGATCTATACAGCTTTCCGGAACTGCGTGAATAACGCGCACGACCCGAACCACTGGGGTGGAATCAAGCTCGTCAGGAACGATTACTCGGATCGCATCGTCCTCCGGTATAACTTCGGCGTTGACATCAGTTCAGGAAAGCCCTGGGTTCCGGGATATAACCCGTCGTACGACCTGGGCCACACACCTGACGTATTCGGCGTGGATACGAACCCTGAATCCGGTCGCGATTTCGCGATGCCGGATCTCGACCTCGTCTCAAAAATAAGCCCGCTTTTAACCTACGATAACGGAAATATCTGGGCCGCCACAACAACCTCCAGAGTTCTTGTCCGCGACCGCGTTCTGGCAAAAGTAAATGTTCTAAACTATCTCAACGGATCCTGCGCCGCCGGCGGCTGGTGTTTTCTGGAACCGACCGACACAAGCATTTACGGCAGCGGTATGCAAATCGAGGCCGTAAACGGATGGAACTACTACTGGGTAAAAATCGGTACCGTTTCGACCGTCTGGGAAAAACTGGCTCCGCCACCACCACCAACCTGTAACTCCGTAAACATTTCTCCGGTTGGCCCATTGAATGAAAACGGACTGCCGCAGGCATTCACGATCGCATCAAGTACATCGGGCGGACTGAATCTTCACTATCGCTGGACTGCAAGCCAGAACGGCGTGGTCAGCTTTGACGGATCAACCTACAACGGTACGGGGATATTTGATACAACATCACCAACGAACGTTGCCAGGGTTAATCCCGGAACACCACTGAGCGGAAACCTGATACTCACGATCAACGGGGTCAATGCGACGAACCACTCTCAGGTCTTCACAGGCCTGTGTCAGAAACAGGTCACGATTATCCCGACTCCACCACCAGTGTGTAACTTCGTAAATATTTCACCAGTCGGCCCGTTGAACGAAAACGATCTGCCGGAAGCATTCACGATCACATCAAGCACATCCGGTGGACTGCAGCTGGATTACCAGTGGACTGCGAGCCAGAACGGCGTTGTCAGTTTTGACGGAACAACCTACAACGGTACTGGAATCTTTGATACAAACACGTCCACGAATGTTGCAAGGGTCAACCCCGCAACGCCTCTGAGCGGCAATCTGACACTGACCATTAACGGCGTAAACAAATCGAACCACTCGCAGGTATACACTGGCCTGTGTCAGAAACAGGTGGTCATTCAACCGACTCCTCCGGAATCATGTATTGATCTGGATATCGTACGCGGACCGGTACCGGGTAGTGATGTTCCCGCAACACTCCCAGTCGGCAGCCCCACGGACAACCTTTATGTAGACGTACAGACCAATCCTCCAGCCCTCGTAAATCAGCTCGATTTCGACTGGACGGTTACGGGCGGAGGAAACATGAGTACCGATCCGACTCTTACCCCCGGGCAATTAACCTCTCTTACGGGCGGCATTGCGGGAACAACCGTTGCGGTCAAAGCTTTCAATCCGGCGGAACCGAACAAAATCATTAATGGATGCAGTGACACTTTCACCCTCACCGGACCGAAAGTTTGTGAGGATGTAACACTGACTTCCAGCGGCGGAAACCCTCTGGATCAGAATGAAGCATCGCTTCTGAGCGCCAGTGGTACAAATACCGACAACTCCCCGATCAACTTCTTCAGCTGGACGACAACGGGAGGATCGTTCCAAAAAAATGACCCGAATCCATGGGATATATGGGCCTGTGGAAACCCAGCCTATACGCCAAATAACTATCCTGCAGCCTGCGAACTCGTCTTTAGTGGAGGGCCGGCCGGCACAGTTATCACCGCAACAGCGGTTGGCAGCACCGGTAGCGCATGTCAGGAACAGATCACGGTGCAGGGTCCTCCTCCGGGCGGCCCGGCGTGTGAATACATTGAGCTGCTTGAACCTGACAGTGGTGACCTTACCCCGTTCGACGATACCGATCTGAGCGTCAAAGTTCATTTTGACGACGGAAACGATTACAACACAAAAGTGCGCTGGAGCGGGCAATTCGGAAACTACAACGGATTAAATCCGTTAGATCAGACCCATTCAAGCTCAC
>DATDOI010000168.1:0-3950 GCA_035293325.1 Candidatus Altimarinota bacterium | reverse complement strand
GGAGTTGAGGGAATGAAGCCTACAAAAGGACAGGCCACGGGCCGAGCGCGTAGGAAAAAAAGCGAGCACACGGTGCGAGCGCGACGACGAAGTGAGGCTGGGTCTTGTGGGCCCCAGCCGAACAAAGGAGGAGCTTACAAGAATGGTGCGCCCGGGCCGATTCGAACGGCCGACCTTTGCCTTAGAAGGGCACTGCTCTATCCGACTGAGCTACGGGCGCGCGCCAATGAAAACATTCCCTCGCACTATACCCAAGGAATGTTCAAATCTCAATCTGCGGAAACCTAACCGAGTGCACAGCACGAGGGCGGAGGCGAAGTGAGGCTTGGGTCTTGCGGGTCCCAAGCTGAACAAGCCGAAGCTTATGAAGCAAAGTACGCACTCACTCCGGAATCGGAGACGGTCACGCCTGAAGAATATTTTCTGGCGCCGCTGACTTTGAGCACTATCATGCGGTAAATCGTTTCCGCAACTTCCGCTCTGGTCATGCCGTCATCCGGGCGGAACTGTTTATCGCTGATACTCACAAGATTTGTATCCTTTGAGTACTGAACATATGGCGCAAACCAGGCATTCATCGGAACATCAACATAGACATCCTGAGTGATCGTGGAATCCAGTTCAACATCCATCGCCGTCAGGAGCATTTTCAGAAACTCGGCCCGATTGACCGTGTTCGCCGGCCTGAAAGATTTATCCGGGTATCCGTCAATAATCTGTTTGTTGTACCCGGTCGCCACGTAATCTGAATACCATTCTGATGCAGCGGTGTCCTTGAACGGAAGCGATCGGCTGCTGAGCAGATTTGAGTTCACGCCCATCAGAATAAACTTCAACGCCTCAACCCTTGATACAACGGCATCAGGCTTAAATGTTCCATCCGGATACCCTCCGATGACATCATGCTCTTTCAGGAACGATGTTGCCTTGAAAGCCTTATCGGTCTCATCAACATCGCTGAAAAACGGATCTGATGCCAGTTCCGTGTCGGGCTCTTCGGGGGCAACCTCTTCCGTTTCTGCGGGAGATTCGGTTTCCTCCGTGTCGGTTTCAGCACTATTTGAGTCGATCGTGACAGGCGGCAACTCATTCTCATCTAAAGAGTTTGAACTCTCCGGCTCGGGAGCAACCTCCTCCGGTTCCGGAGTCGGCTCGCTCTCAGTTACCTCCGAAGCATCCAGGTATTTCTGGGTATAAAGGACCGGATTCACGGTTGTCTGTATGGCCTTGTCCTGGTTAAGCCCCTCATTTATGGCATCGAAAAAGGACAAACCTGCGGCGCTCGCCTCCTGGTACGTAAATGGCCAGTATGGATGCCACGGAGCGTTGCTGTTATCAATCTGGAAATGGACGTGAGGCGTTGTAGCTGTGCCTGTTTCCCCGCTTTTTCCTATGAGTTGTCCTTTTGAAACCACTGCTCCCTCGGTGATAAGAACCTCCCCAAGATGGGAATATGAAGAATAGAGAGTCTCTTTGACGGAAGCGTTGTTCAGTGACGGAAAATTTTCATGTTTGATGACGATGTGTTTCCCGAAACCGGTATTCTGCTCGCTGAGTTTTACTACAACACCATTGCCAACGGCATAAACGGGCGTACCGGATGGGACCTTGATATCAACGGCCAGATGACTCCCCGCATATTCCACGCCGTCCAGTTTATAGTTTCCCATGTAGGGAACGCTGAAAGTAATTTTGGCATTCCTTATGGCCAGATCCTGTTCAGATTTCCAGCCGAGCTGCTCGGTGGGAGTCTTGAGCACGGCCGGGTCGTATTTCGGGAAGGGAATCATTTTATCCGCCGGTATCTGGTCATACGCCAAATCCCACTCGGCAGAACCGAGCGCAGTCCACTTCGGCACTTTCAAAACAGGAGTCGTTGTGCCGTCATATGGCTCAGCCGTTTTTGTCGGGATGACGCTTGCGCGAAAATCGCCGGTGTTCCACTCCACCAGCACGGCGGCAGACGCAAAGGCGACAAAAAGAAGAACCCAATGGAAGACGCGAATAGGTTTTACTGACTCCTCGTTCTTGGGCATGATATAGTTCAGAAAAATTATCTCATTATTATAGCAGAAAAAAGACCATTCTTCAACAGTATGCGGCGTTACAGATCAAGGTCGGAGGCAGAAACCAGGAAAATTGCATCCCGGTTGGCTTCCAGAATGACAAACGGCGGATTCGTGTGCCTCAAGGGGGATCTGGGAAGCGGAAAGACCGTCTTTGCCAAGGGGTTTGCAGCGGGACTTGGCGTTCGCGAAAAAAACATTAAAAGTCCGACATACACCTTCATTCGTCAGTACCGTCTGAAAAGGGGGTATCTCTTTCATTTCGACTTTTACCGGATTGAGGAACCGGACGAGCTGATGGAGACGGATCTACGGGATATTTTCAGTCTCAAAAAAAAATGGGTGGTGATTGAATGGCCGGAACGCGTCGCAAAACTTTTACCTGCCGAACGGACAGATATCACCATGGAGTATGTGAATGCGAAAGAAAGACTCGTTACCCTGAAACTTGCAGCCGCACTGAGGCCGGACATAAAAAAAATATGGCAAAAACATAAAGTTCCGGGGAACATCCGGCGTCACATGAAAAAAGTTGCAGACGTGGCGGAGTACATAGGTGAAAGAGTGAATCAACGAAATCCCCGTCAACCCGTGGATATTGAGCTTTTGAGAGAAAGCGCCCTTCTCCATGATATTTTGAAACTTATTCCAAAGGGTGACCACGCGGAAGCTGGCGCGCGGGAGTTAAAGAGAGAAGGTTTTCCGGAACACGCCGCCATTATTGCAAAACACGGCTTCAATTCGCTCAGTGCGTCAAAAAAAGAGAAACGTCCGGCAACGTGGGAGGAAAAAATTCTCTACTACGCGGATAAGAGGGTGAAACATGATGCCATCGCAAGCGTCAAAGAACGTCTGGAGGATGGACGGAAAAGATATTTCCCGGACGGGAAAATCCCGGCGGGGGATGGACTGGTGGTAAAAAAACTGTACAAACTGGAGCGCGAAATTTGTCAGGCGGCAAAACTGAAGCCGGAAGAAATCTCTGAAAAAACCTTGTCCGGGTGGAAAAGGAAGGGAACAGGACTCTCGCCGATATCTAGGAGTTTGAACTTTCACTCTCGGCGAGCATCGTTTCCGTCCGAAGACGGGCCGCAACGATAGCGTTCAAGGCTGCGCGTGTCTTTGGGCCGAATATGCCCGCCCCGACGGAGCCCAGATCGCCCGCAAGTTTTGTAGATTGCTGGAATTTGAATACGGCATGCTGTGTCACCTCTCCATAATAACCGGTCGATTCTATGCCAAGGAGATTAATTCTGGAAAGTTCTTCCTGAAGAAGCCGCACATCAGCGCCGCTGTCGCCAAGCTTCAGGTCATTTTCAAAAGTTTCAATCAGCGTCAGCCCTTCCGATTTTGCGTGCGCAACCGGGACGGCAGCCTTTGAAGAGAGAACTCTTGTGGTGCGCTGTCCGACATATCCCGCTCCAAAAGCGCTTTCATGAGGAACAATATTCTCGCTCACCTGGAATTTTGTGACGGCCGTATGGGTGGCACTATCAAACACAGAAGTGATTTCCCCCTCATAATAGTTCAGATTTTTCAGAATCTCCTGGAGGCGGGCCACATCCTCTCCGCGGCTTCCGTACGCCAGGTCACCGTTGAAAAGGAGCTGTACCGGATTTTCTACCGGTGCTGTATAAACGGTTGAGCCGCCATAACTGTTTTTTTCATCCTCTGAATAGTTCTCCAGCATGATGTTTTCCTGGATTCCGGGATCAATGCCATGAACGGTCACTGCAACCGTACGTTTCCCCCAATGGAGTGCCCTCTGAAGGCCGTTGTCGCCGTAACCCATCCAGACATCCAGTCTGTCATAAGCGTTACCGCGGACACCCGTTGAAACAATGGCTCCTCCGCGGTCATGTACAGCCACAGTACCAATCCCCG
>DATDOI010000167.1:0-2384 GCA_035293325.1 Candidatus Altimarinota bacterium | reverse complement strand
ACACTGCCGGGAAAACTGGCCGACTGTTCATCCAAGGATGCTGCAAGCTCCGAACTGTTCCTTGTTGAGGGTGAATCCGCCGGCGGCTCGGCCAAGATGGGACGCAACAGAGAGTTTCAGGCCATCCTTCCGCTCAAGGGTAAAATTCTTAATGTGGAGCAGGCCCGCATGGACAAAATTCTGGCCAACCAGGAGATTAAAAATCTCATCATTGCTCTTGGAATCGGTATCGGCGAAGTGATGGATATTTCCAGACTCCGGTACCATCGCGTGATTATCATGACCGATGCTGACGTTGATGGAGCGCACATTCGCACGCTTCTGCTCACGATGTTTTATCGCCATTTGCGTCCGGTGATAGAGAACGGCTATCTGTACGTTGCTCAACCTCCGCTCTATAAATTGCAGCAGGGAAAAAAGATCGAATATGCCTACAGTGATGAAGAAAAAGACCAGATCCTGAAGAAGACACCCGATATGGGAAAGAACGTGCAGCGTTACAAGGGTCTTGGTGAGATGAATGCTGAACAGCTGTGGGATACGACCATGGATCCGGAGAATCGCATGATGTACCGCATTCATATTGAGGATGCCGAAGAGGCTGACCGTACTTTTGAAACGTTGATGGGACCGGAAGTCGCGCCGCGCAAGAAATTCATCCAGTCGCACGCGAAGAAGGTGAAGAACCTGGATATTTAGCGTCATTGTTTGACAGGGGGCGGGTTTTTCCTTATATTTTCGCAGCTTTTACATATTTAATCCGAAAGGAAGGGGGTGATATTTATGGCGTTAACCATTGTTAAAAATCCGAAAGAGTCCGTCGATCGCCTTATTTCCCGTTTCAACAAGAAAGTTCAGGCGAGCCGCGTTTTGCTGGAGGTCAGGACCAGACGTTACTTCAAGAAGAAACCCAAGAAGCTGAAGGTTCGTATGGCCGCTATTATGCGCGAACGATACCGCAGCCAGAGAGAAAAAATGCAGTACTATTAGGACGCTTGAAAGCCCCGACTTGTCGGGGCTTTTTGTTTGTTCCGCCTTTTTTGCAAAGATTATGACCATCAGTGAACTTCTTCAGGAGTCGAAACTGAAACTTGGCGATCAGGAGCCTGATTTTTTGGGCGTGGAACTTCTTATTGCATATGTTTTGGGTCGTGACCGGGAGTATCTTGTCGCGCATGGAGACGAACGGTTTTCAGAAGATGCCCTTGTTACGTTTCAGGAACTGTTCGGCCGGTTTTATGCCGGTGAGCCCGTTGCGTATCTCATAAACCGGAAGGAATTTTACGGGCTGGATTTTTTTGTTGATAAAAGGGTGCTGGTTCCACGGCCTGAAACGGAACTGCTCGTGGATAAAGTTCTGGATTTTGTCCGATCCGCAAATGGCGGCTCCGCTACCGGTTCAGGCGCCGCCGCACTCAAAATCCTTGATATCGGGACCGGAAGCGGCTGTATCGCGGTAGCTCTGGCAAAAAATATTACGGAGGCGAGGATTACGGCTGTTGATGTCTCTGTTGATGCTCTGCAGGTTGCAAAGCTCAATGCGGAGCGGCATGACGTGGCTGATCGGGTTTCGTTTCTGGAGTCCGATCTGCTTGCCGGCGTTGAGGGGGTGTTTGATGTTGTGGTCGCGAATCTTCCTTATATTGGTGAGGAGCGGCATCGCTATATCAGCAGGGAAGCGTATGAGTATGAACCTCATGTGGCGCTCTTTGGAGGATCTGACGGGTTGCGACTTTATGCGGCGTTGTTCGAGCAGCTGAGTCGGAAAGGGTGGAAACCAAAAATTTTACTGGGCGAATTTGGCTTTCTTCAGGGCGATGAGATGCGTGAACTGTTGAATAAATTTTTTACTCACGAACAATGGGAGATACAAAAGGATTACGCTTCAATCGAAAGAACCTTCGTGGTACGATGCACGGAGCTCACGTAGTGAGCAGTGCTCAGCAGTAAACTGTGTCGTACAGCGAACACACCCGTAAATTATGTTTCAAAAAGTCGAAAAACTGGTCGAAGAGTATCGCGAGATTGAACGAAAGCTCGGCGATAATGATTATATAAAAAATCAGGCGGAGTACACCAAACTTGGACGCAGACACAAAGAGCTTTCAAAAATTGTTGATCTTCACGGTCAGCTCAAAAGAGTTTTAGCGGACCTGAAGGATGCGGAAGAGATTCTGGCTCATGAGAATGACGAATCTTTGCGCGATCTGGCAAAAGATCAGCTTAAGGAAGCGAAAGAAAAGCATATCCAGCTTGAAGAGGCATTAAAAGTTGAGCTTCTTCCGAAAGATCCGGACGATCTGAGAAACTGTATTGTTGAGATCCGTGCAGGTGCGGGAGGCGAAGAGGCGGCGCTTTTTGGCGGTGAGCTTGCCCGTATGTAC
>DATDOI010000166.1:0-5322 GCA_035293325.1 Candidatus Altimarinota bacterium | reverse complement strand
CCGATCATTGTTGATCCGAGCCATTCGACGGGTAAACCGTCTCTGGTGGGCCCGATGACACGGGCAGCAATCGCCGCCGGAGCGGACGGAATACTCATTGATGTTCATCCGAACCCCGCGGAGGCACTCTGCGACGGTGATCAGGCCATCAGACCCGACGCATTCGAACGTCTGATGGAAGAGATAAAGCCTATTGCGGCGGCGGTCGGCAGGTCAATGTAAGAATGTACGTCAGAGTTCCCAGATCCCTCTTATGCCAAAAGTTCGGATAAAAATAAGGCGGCAAAAAACCAGCGCTTCGTACGATATTCTCGTGGAGGAAGGACTGATGAAGCGCATTCCGGCTCTTCTGAAAAAAAACCCGGCTGGGCAAAAGTATGCCATCATCTGCGATCAGGGTTCAGCGAAACTCCGCGGCAAAAAACTGCTCGCAGACCTGAAAGCAAAAGGATTGAAGGCGGATATTCTGACTTTTGAGGGCGGAGACAGGAGTAAAAATCTCAAAACGGTCGAGAAACTTCTCCATGAACTGGCAGGCAGGCGATTCAGCCGGAAAGATGCGGTGATTGCGCTTGGAGGCGGCGTTGCGGGCGATATCGCCGGCTTTACTGCGTCGGTCTACATGCGAGGCATACCTTTTATACAGGTCCCCACGACACTGCTGGCGATGGCGGACTCCAGTATCGGGGGGAAAACCGGTGTTAATCTGGCGGATGGCAAAAATCTGGTCGGGACATTCTGCCAGCCCCGGACAGTTTTCATTGATACGTCAACATTGAAAACCCTGCCTCCTGAAGAAATGGTGAACGGTATGAGCGAAATCGTTAAATCAGCCATAATCGCTGACCGGAAATTTTTTGACTACCTGAGTGACAACGCAAATAAATTCTGGCATCGAAACACCAATTTTTTGAACAAAATTATTATTCAAGGATGCAAAATAAAGGCTTCTGTAGTGGAAAAAGATGAAAAAGAAAATGGAAGAAGGATGATCCTGAACTTCGGTCATACCCTCGGACATGCCCTGGAAAAAGTCTCAGACTACAAAATCCCTCATGGACGGGCAGTCGCAGTAGGGATGAAAGTCATGAACGAAATATGCCAGAAGAAGAGTCTGGTAAATAAAAAAGACTATTCGAGAATAAAAAAATTGATCAGCATATATAAGCTGACTGACGGGTTCGATACCGGCCTTATTTCGAAAAAAAATTGGAAAGAGATCTGGACAGCGATGCAAAACGACAAAAAAAATGTAAACTCCACTGTCCGGTTCGTGATCGTCCGGCAGATCGGCAAAGCAACAACCTATGAAAAAATCAGCAAAGAGGACCTCTTTGAGGCCCTTGCCTCATACCATTGAGATAAAAGCCGGAAATGTACGGGATTTCAAAACCGCAGTACCCGGCTCCAAAAGCTACACCAACCGTGCGCTTCTGCTTGCAGCGCTCGCAGAGGGAAAAAGTACGATTGTAGCTCCGCTGGAAAGCGATGATACCCGGGTAATGCTCAGCGCGCTGAAAAAACTGGGGGTAGCATGGGAAAAAAACAGCACCGGAATTAAAATCCGCGGAACCGGAGGAAACCTTAAAAAATCTTCTACTCCCCTTTTCCTGGGCAACGCGGGAACTGCGGTACGGTTTCTTACAGCCGCGCTTTCCACCGTCGGGTTTGACTCTACCATCACCGGTGACAAAAGAATGCAGGAACGGCCCATGACCGATCTTGTTGAAGCGCTCCAGCAGCTCGGAGCAGAAATAAATACACAATCGGGCTGTCCCCCGATAAAAATAATCAAACCGGTCTCCGGTGGAAAAACCGATGTAAAAGGAGATATAAGCAGCCAGTACCTCTCGGCGCTTCTTATGGCCGCGCCGTATGCGGGAAAAACTGTCGTCATCAACGTTAAAGGTCAGCTGACCTCGCAGCCTTATGTAGTCATGACGCTTGATACCATGGAAAAGTTCGGCGTCCGCGTTACCAACCGGAACTTCCGCCAGTTCACCATACACCCGCAAAAATACAGGGGCTGCACGTATTCAATCGAAGCGGACGCCTCCTCCGCAACGTACCCTCTCGCCATTGCGACGCTCCACGGAATAGCATGTACTGTCACAAACCTCCCGCCCGACTCAAAACAGGCCGATCTGGCGTTCGTACAAGTCCTCAAAAAAATGGGCTGCAGGATTCAATACGGCCAGCAGGGCATTACCGTCAAAGGACCGAAAAAACTCAAACCCCTGGGAAATATTGATCTGAATAAACTTCCCGATGCCGCCATGACCGTGGCAATTCTCTGCGCTTTCGCAAAAGGCACCTCAACCCTCAAAAATATCGGCAACCTGCGAGTAAAAGAGACAGATCGCCTCCACGCCCTCGCCACCGAACTCAAAAAAATAGGCGCACAGGTTACGGAAGGAAAAGATTCGCTCCGTATCGTGGGGAATCCGGACAAACTCCACGGTAACACCATAGAAACCTACAACGATCACCGAATGGCGATGTGCTTCGCCGTTGCCGCAACAAAAATTCCGGGTATCAGGATCACAAACCCCGCATGTGTGACCAAAACCTACCCCCGGTTCTGGAGCGACATGAAGAAATGGGGCATACAATGGAAGGCAGCCGCAAACCCCACCAAAAGCCAAAAAAATATTGTACTCGCGGGGTTGCGCGGCACCGGAAAATCAAAAATAGGCCGCAGGCTCGCCAAAAAATTGGGCTTTAATTTTATAGACACGGATGACCTCGTCGAAAAAAAAGAGGGGCAAAAACTGGCAACGATCGTCAGGGAAAAGGGGTGGGGCCATTTTCGCAATCTGGAAACAAAAATCGCAAGCGAACTGGAAAACAAAAAAAGGCTCGTCATTGCTACCGGGGGCGGCATGTTTATACGACAATCCAATGCGCACGCACTAAAGAAAAATGGCACAGTCGTCCTTCTCAAGGCAGAAGCCCCTATTCTTGCAGAGCGAATCGGGGAAGATCCAAACCGACCAAGACTCACAAAGCAAAAAACCCTGAAAGCAGAGATGCAGCAACTGTGGAAAGAGAGGGAAAAAGATTACCATTCAGCGGCAGATCTTGTGGTGGATGTCTCCGGACAGACACGGAACGCTCAGGCCGATGCGCGAAAAAAAGCCGACGAGATTTACACTTTGCTGAAAGAGAGCGGACGTCTCAGCTGTTAAGCAAAAAGCATGTACGATTTTATTATCATCGGTTCAGGCATTGCCGGGCTCACTGCGGCCCTGGAGGGCGCAAAAAAAGGGACCGTCCTCATCATAACGAAAAAAAAACTCCAGGACAGCAATACAAACCTGGCACAGGGAGGAATCGCCGCCGTTTTTTCCAAATCGGACAATTTTAAAAAACATATTCTGGATACCATCAGTGCCGGACAGCATCACAACGATAAAAAAATTGTTGCAATGGTCGTCAGGGAGGCACCGCGTACGATCCGAAAACTTGAAGCTCTTGGGGTCGCCTTTAAGCGCGACAGGAAGGGTCAGCTCGAACTGCATCTTGAGGGCGGCCATAGCAAGAAGAGAATCGTCAACGCGGGCGATACCACGGGCCGCGTCATTCAGGCAGCCCTGATAGAGCAAGTTTTAAGAAAGAAACGGATCGCTGTTCTGGAAAACGGTTTCGTCAAAGACCTGCTCGTAAAAAACAAAACCTGTTATGGAGTTTCGGTCTTTCACAAAAAAAGCATCGTTCAGTTTTTCGCGCGGCGTACGGTGCTTGCGTCGGGAGGCGGAGGTCAGCTATTTAAAAAAACAACCAATCCGGCCGTCGCAACGGGCGACGGTATAGCTCTTGCCATTCGTGCAGGTTGCAAAACAAAAGATCTCGAGTTTATCCAGTTTCACCCAACGGCACTGGACGATACATCAAGTCCTCTCTTTCTTCTTTCAGAAACTCTACGGGGCGAGGGAGCAAGACTCGTGAACGCCAAAGGTGAATATTTTATGAAAAAAATCCATCCGCAGGCGGATCTGGCACCGCGCGACATTGTCAGTCGCGCAATCTACGCAGAGCAAAAAAAAGGAAAAGTTTTTCTGGATCTCAGAACCATCCCCGCGCAGGTTCTTACAACAAAATATCCAGGCATCTGGAAAACTCTTCGCGCAAAGGGATGGGATCCTGTAAAAAAACCTGTTCCTGTGACCCCGGCGGCACATTATCTCTGCGGAGGAGCGATCGCAAACCATAAAGGAGAGACGAACCTGAAGAATCTCTATGCGATCGGTGAGGTTGCATGCACGGGCCTGCACGGAGCAAACAGGCTTGCCTCCAACTCTCTGCTTGAAGGTGCAGTGATGGGACTGAAGGTCGCAGCGAAAAAACTGCCGACAAAAATCCTGTATCCAAAATTCCCGCAAACAGAATACCAAAGCCAGAAACCTCAACTGCTGATCAAAAAAAGTATTCAAAAATTGATGTGGGAAAATCTGGGCATCATCAGACACAAAAAAGGGCTTGAACAAGCACTAGCGAAGCTCAAAAAAATCTCCGCCCGGCTCCCCTCTCCCGGGAGCGCGGAAATCCAGGAACTGCACAATATGGTTGAAACAGCAGTCGCAATAAGCAAAGCAGCCCTCAAACGAAAAAAAAGTCTCGGAACACACTTTCGCGAATCCTGAAATTTTTATTTTTCGCTCTTCAAAAGGAGGTTTTGCTGCTCCAACTGGAGAGTTTCAACCATGTCATCAATGTTGCCCTCCATGATTGACGGCAGGTTGCTCCAGCTGTGCTTGATCCGATGGTCAGTAACCCGATCCTGCGGAAAATTGTAGGTACGTATTTTCTCGGACCGGTCGCCGCTTCCAATCTGTTCCAGACGCTGCTCTCCACGCTCTTTCCGGATGCGTTCCTGTTCCAGGGCATAAAGACGGGTGCGGAGAACCTCCATTCCCCTGGCCTTGTTTTTTAGCTGAGATTTCTCGTCCTGCTGGGACACAACGAGTCCGGTTGGTAAGTGCGTAATTCGCACAGCGGAATCCGTAGTATTGACGCTCTGTCCACCCGGCCCGCCTGCGCGGAACACATCTATACGCAAATCCGAATCTTTAATTTCAATATCCACCTCTTCCGCTTCGGGCAGAACCGCAACGGTAACGGTGGATGTATGAACTCTCCCCTGACTTTCCGTAACCGGAATGCGCTGAACCCTGTGCACGCCGCTCTCAAATTTCATACGGCCGTACGCACCATCACCGCTCAGTTTGAAAATAATCTCTTTAATGCCTCCGGCCGCCGCATCACTCTTGCTCATCAGCTCAACCTTGAACCGGGATTTTTCCGCATAACGCATGTACATAC
>DATDOI010000165.1:0-3708 GCA_035293325.1 Candidatus Altimarinota bacterium | reverse complement strand
GATTTTGTCGGAGGACAAAAAGATCTGGAGGCAAAACTGATCCGTTTTATCGGTGACCCTCACGAAAGAATTTTGGAGGACCATTTAAGAATTCTGCGGGCCGTGCGGTTTAAAAATCAGTTCAGTTTCCAGTATGAGCCGAAGACCTACACCGCTCTGCACAAGCATTCGCGCCTTGTCATTGATAAGGTCGCAAATGAACGCATCGCTGCGGAGCTGAACAAAATAATGTTGTCGCCGAATACCGTGCAGGCCTTCGAAGACATGGAGGACATCGGGATTTTGAGCATCATTCTGCCGGAGATTCAGGCACTCAAAGGAGTTGCGCAGCCGTTCAAATACCATCAGGAGGGAGACGTCTGGACGCACACGATGCAGGCGATCGCTTCGCTTTCTGAAACTGCATCGCTTCCGGTGCGGTGGGGAACGCTCCTGCACGATTCAGGGAAACCGGAAACCTTCGAGCTCGCGGAACGTATCCGTTTTGACGGCCATGTTGAAGCGTCACGGAAAATAGCAAAAAACATGCTTACACGGCTGCGTTTCGACCGCCGGACGATTGATGAGGTCTGCTGGCTGGTTGAGCATCACATGATGATGGTACCTCTGGTGGACATGCCTGACGGGAGAAAAAGGAAATGGTTCTTTCATCCATGGTTTCTGAACCTCATGCAGGTTTTTAAAGCTGACGCGCAGGGGACGACGCCAACGGACCTGAGTCTGTACGATACAATTTACCGCCTCTACCGCACGACCATAAAAAAAATGCCGAAGCCGCCCAAGCCGCTCCTGACGGGCGAGGAGATAATGGAGGAACTTCATCTGAAACCCGGAAAAGATATCGGGAAAATACTTGAGGAAATGGAGGAAAAACAGCTCGCCGGCGAATTGAAAACGAAGAAGCAGGCACTGACCTGGATCAAAGCCCTTGCAAAAAAACGTTCAAAAACCTAGAATTTCCAATCAGGAAACAAACATTTTTTAACCCATCTTTCCTATGTTCAGTCACAGGTTTCTTTCATTACTCGCAAACGTCGTCGGCGCTTTGCTCGCAGTAAAGGCACTTATTATTGCGGCAATGTTCGTCTGGTCCTTTTTGGGAGAACAGCCGTTGATGGTTTTCAATCCCGCTGCGCCTCTGCTGAATAACGTCTTCCTGCTGGCTCAGGAACTGGGAATAATTTTCTTCTTCTTTGTTTTATCGGGGACAATGAACCATTTCGTAACCTGCTGCGACGGGTACAAGGCAGAAAGCAAGGCTCACGCAAAGAAGAGCAGATAGATAGATCACGTCACGTCCTTATTCAGGACCGCCACGCACTCAATATGGTACGTGTGAGGAAACATATCAACCGGCTGCACGCGTAAAAGCTTGTAGCCGGTTTTTGTAAACAGCTGGAGATCCCGCGCGAGCGTCGTAGGATTACAGGAAACGTATACGATGCGACCTGCGGAAAATTGAGCGGTCAGATCGAGCGCCTTTGGATCGAGCCCGTTGCGGGGGGGATCAACGATAATAACATCCGGACGCTCCGATGAATTTTGTTCCGTAAGGCCATCCAGAATATTACCCACATCTCCCCATACAAACTCGATATTGTTGATTCCGTTCAGATCCGCATTCGCGCGGGCGTTCTTCACGGCGCTTTCATTCATTTCGATCCCCAGGACTTTTTTTGACGCGTGGGAGCAGAAGATTCCGATCGTTCCGGCTCCACAGTACAGATCATAAACAACCTCTTTTTCGCTTAAAGAAGCCGCTTTCAGAACCTCGCCATAAAGCAGTTCCGCCTGAAGCGTGTTCGGTTGAAAAAACGCCTGCGGAGATATTTCAAACTTCAGTCGCACTCCATTTTCCATCTGCAGCTCTTCGCGAATAACATTCTCTCCCCACAGAAGTTTCTCTGTTACGGATTTAGGCGATCCTTTAACGTTCGTTATGTTTGTGAAATATATGGCCGCTATTTTTTGGACAGGGGATTTCTTGGGGAACCCCTGTACCTGAATCTCTTTCACAAACCCGTCCAGAAAATCGGGCTCACCGTTTTCGAATATCAGATTCACCAGAATCTCACCGGTGCGTTTCCCCTCGCGCACAACGAGTGAAACGGGCTTCATCCCGGCAACAATCCTCCCATCTGCATCCATCTTTCTGAAAAAATCCCTCAATCGCAGTACGAATTCGCCGATATACGATCCCTGCAAAAAACATTCCTCCAGCTCGGTCACGTCGTGATGCCGCCTCCGCACGTGAAGGCCGAGACATAGTTTTCCCTGCTCGTGCTCCGTGCCTGGAGTTCTGCTGAAACTGAACTCCATCTTGTTCCGGTAAAACCACGGTTCCTTGCAGCCGATGATCGGCACAACGACCTCTTCATCAAATCCGCCGATCCGTTTCATGGCGTCGCGCACCTGTTGTTCTTTTATGCGCAGCTGCTGTTCATACGGTAAATACTGCAGACTGCAGCCTCCGCACGTCCCAAAATGTTTACAGCGCGGTTCAATCCGCCCGGGAGATTTCTGTAAGAACTCCTCTGCATACCCGATCGCATAGTTTCTTTTTTTTGAGCCGATCCTCACTCGCAGTTTATCGCCCGGAACGGTGTCCTCAACAAAAACAGCCATCCCTTTGGACGGTCCGGTCCCGCTGGCGGGATCAACGCCGGGATCAAAATATCTCCCGACTCCTGCGCCCCCGAAAGCGATCGAGTCTATCGAAAGCTCGATAATATCGCCACTTTTCATCGAAAACAGTTAACGGAAATTCGTAAAACTTATGGGCGCATCAAGCTGTGCGTAGGCCCGTAGTCCGGCCATAACGGCCTGCAGATCATCTTTGTTCTTGGATGAAATGCGTACCTCGTTCCCCTGAATGCTCGATTTTACCTTCGGAAAATTATCCTTGATGTACTTCGTGATCAGTTTGCACTTGTCCTGGTCGAGCACCTTGATCAGTTTCATCAACTGTCTCAGCGCCCCCTGCGCCGCAGGCTCATGCTCTTTTATGTCCAGAATTTTCGGGGAGAGTTTCCGGTTTACAAGCTTCTGGAAAAGCATTTCCTGAACAGCTTTGAGTTTCATGGTGTCGGGCGCAAGAACGGTAATATCCTCCTCGCCGAGGGTGACTTCCGTATGGCTGTCCTTGAAATCGTACCGGTTCGCAATTTCGCGTTTGACCTGCTCAACCGCGTTACGAAGCTCCTGCACGTCGTACTGTGCGACGACATCAAATGAAAATTCTGAAGCCATACGATACCCGTTAGGTTATAGTGCGGCAGTAATGTAGCATAGCACCGCCGATATAACCATGAACATCACTCTTCTGCAGATCGGAAAAACGAAACACCCCTTTTTTGCTGAGGCGGAAAAGGAGTATGCAAAAAGGCTCGGCCCGTATGTGAAGCTGGACGTCGTGACCCTGAAAGAGGCGGAACTCCCCAAAGGTGACATTGATGCCGGCAGAAAGTGGGTGAAAGAGAAAGAGGGGAAGGAGATTCTTACCCGCGTTGATTTGAGGGCCGGGGATGTTGTTCTGGCGCTCGATGAGAAAGGAAAGGAGTACACTTCTTTGAGTTTTGCCCGTCTTCTGGACTCTTTCAGGGATTCCGGGACGCCGGATCTGACCTTTATTATAGGAGGGTGCTACGGCTTAGCCGATGAAGTCCTGCAAAAAGCTCACCGGAAGATTGCCCTCTCTCAGCTTACTTT
>DATDOI010000164.1:0-4751 GCA_035293325.1 Candidatus Altimarinota bacterium | reverse complement strand
GCCAATGCCACGACCTATTACCTTGCCGTTACCGCGTACGATGATGCGGGCAATGAAAGTGAAAACTACAGTGTGGAGGTGAGCGCAACTCCCGCCCACGCTGCAGCGGACACTGAAGCTCCGACCGTTGTTTCGGCCGAGGCTGCCAATAAAAATATGGTACGAGTTGTTTTCTCCGAGCCTGTGATTCTCCCGGATACAGATCCGGAACTGGCCTTCAATGTAAAAAACGACACAACGCAGGTTGGCCTGGAGGCCACCGGCGCCGAAACAGATAATGAAGACATTACGGGCAAAACCGTTCTGCTCATGACGGCCACGCAACAGGCTGGCGCAACCTATATTATTACCGCAGGCATCCAGGTTAAGGATGGAGGCGGCAATACTATTGTGAGCGGAACCTCCGATACAGCCCTGTTTACGGGCACGGATGTTGAACCTGCTCCGGCTCCGACACAGGAAACTTTGATAGCTTCCGCAGACACGACCGGCCCCGAGCTGGTTGATGTTATGGCGAGCGATAATACTCACGTCATAGTTGTCTTCAGTGAACCGGTGGTTCTTGCCGCCGATCCTCTGACAAATTTCTATATTACCGAAGCTGAGAGCGAAAGTTCGCTCGATATCGTTTCGGCGACGCTGAGCAGCGATAAAACAACGGTGACACTCATGACTGTTCCACAACAGAACATGGCCTATAACCTGATCGCGCTGGATGTAAAAGATGAGGCCGGCAACGATATTGATGTTGCCAACAACGCGACAACTTTTGACGGCAATGCGGCCGGCGCCGGAACACAGGAAACCACGGAAACAGAGGAGTCACAGATGACGGAAGAGACGCAGGCAGACATGCTTGCGCCTGAGGACGTCACGAATCTGATGGCCCAGATGCTGAAACAGATGATTGTGACTCTCAGCTGGACGGCAAGTTTGAACTCCGCCGGTGACCTGGCCAACTACGTTCTCTATAAGAGTACTGACGGACAGACGTACGGCGAAGGAGTTCTTCTGGAGGCTGCCGTAACGAGCGTTGATGTCACGAACCTTGTCCCGGGAATAAAATATTTCTTCAAACTTACCGCAAAAGATGCGGCCGGTAATGAAAGCGCAGGTGTGATCAGTATGTTCCAGCTCCCGGAAACGGGCCCGGAACTGGCGCTGCTCCTTGCGGCATCAATGGGCGCAGGCAAATTTCTGAAGAGGAAAAAGAGAGGACTAAAAAAATAGAAAGATCGAAAAAGGCGGTAGGTGAATACCGCCGGATCAAAATGACACTACACAAAACCCCGCCACGGCGGGGTTTTGTGTTTTAGGATAAATTTATCCCCTCTTCATCTGCAGTGGCTAGAATTATGCGATGAAGAAACTGTGGCTTTTTATTTATGGAGGCCTTGCACTGTTGATGCTCCTTTCCTTCGCATGTCTGGTTTCGATCGGGGATGGGAAGCTGCACGTGTACTTTCTGGATATCGGCCAGGGCGACGCGATCCTTATACGGACGCCGGCCCGGGAATATATCCTTATTGACGGAGGCCCTGATGGGAAAGTGCTCCAGCAACTGGCTGAGGTGATGCCTTTTTATGAGCGGACGATCGATCTGATGGTTCTGAGTCACCCGCATGCGGATCACATTAACGGGCTCGTTGATGTTCTGCAGCGATATGAGGTGAGGGATGTTTTGTGGACCGGCGTCGGGTATGGGAACAGCGCCTATGCTGAATTTTTAAAACTTATTCAGGAGAAGAACGTTCGCGTTCATGTGGCAAAAGCGGCGCGTGACTACCGTCTGGGGAATATTTTTCTGGACGTTGTGTACCCGCTGAAATCTTTTGAAGGGGCTCACTTTGAAAATGTGAACAACAGCAGCGTGGCGATGCGCATTTTGTACGGTGAAGAAATTTTTTATTTTTCGGGAGATCTGGAGCTTGAGGCCGAAGCGGAACTTGCGGCAAGCGGACAGGAGATGCATGCTGATGTTTTTAAAGCGGGACATCACGGCAGCCGTACGAGCTCATCGGAGCCGATACTGGATCTGGTGGAGCCTGATTACGCGGTTATCTCCTGCGGAGTGAACAACAAATTCGGCCATCCGCACGCGGAAACCATTCAGCATCTTCAGGAGCGGGACATTACCGTGTACCGGACGGATCTGGACGGGAGAGTTGAGTTTGTGAGCGACGGAAAAGAGACGCGCGCGCGCGGGGTTTTAATTCGTGCGGAAATTTAAACGCGATGTGCCCCATCAGGATGCGGGCGATCTAAACGCGGCTGATTTTCGCTCTTGATACGCGGTTTTAGACTCTGCTGATATTCGCGCCGAGCTTTTGCAGTTTGCCTTCCAGGTTTTCGTACCCGCGGTCTATATAGTTGATGTTCGATATTTCCGTCGTGCCCTCGGCGCAGAGAGCGGCAAGCACCATCGCGGCGCCGGCGCGAAGGTCGAGACTGGAAATGGCGACGCCTTTCAGCTTTGCCGGACCGGTTATTTTTGCCTGATGCGGATTGAGCACCTGCACCTTCGCGCCCATTTTTTCCAGTTCATACAGATATTGCAGACGACCGTCGAAGAGCGTCTCAAAAATGCGGCTTTCGCCGTGCGCCTGCGTGAGCAGGACGGAAAACGGCGCCTGAAGATCCGTAGGGAAACTCGGGTAGACGGCGGTTCGCAGATTTGAAATCGCGTTCAGTTTTTTTGTCGGATGCAGCGTGACGGAATCCGGCGCGAGATCGTAGAGCGCTCCCGCCTCTTCCAGTTTCTCCCAGAAACTGTCGAGCTGGTTTGTCTGAATGCCGGTAATTGTAACCTCCCCGCGCGTAACAAGCGCGGCGATTGCAAATGTGCCGGCCTCCAGATAGTCGCCGGTAATCGTGTGGTTCGCGCCTTTCAGTTCTTTCACGCCATCGATCGTAAGAAAATGACTTCCGATCCCGCTTATTTTTGCGCCCATTCCCGTGAGTGCATGGCAAAGATCCTGTACGTGCGGCTCTGCGGCGGCAAGGCGGATTTCCGTGGTACCGGGCGTGAGTGCCGCCACCATCACGGCATTTTCCGTCCCCGTAACGGAAAGTTCCGGCATGATAATCTGTGCGCCTTTTAGATTTTCACCTTTCAGATGGAGCGATTGCTGGTCATCAATAATTTCCGCTCCGAGAGTGCGAAGCGCGTGCATGTGTGCAGCGACAGGTCGCTTTCCTAAAACGCATCCTCCGGGGAAAGGCATGTTCACCTCTTTCAGGCGGGTAAGTAAAGGGCCGAGCAGCAGAATGGAAGCCCGCATACTGCAGACCAGATCTTCCGGAATTTTCGATGCGTTAATATTTGAAGCATCAATGCTGACGGTTCCTTTTTCGAATTTCGCTTGTACCCCCAGATGCTCAAAAATATTCAGGAGCGTGTGAATGTCGGCGATGTCCGGAACATTATGGAAGGTGCTCGGCTCTTTGGTAAGAAGCGCCGCGCAAAGAATCGGGAGTGCGGCATTTTTGGAGCCGCTCACTTTCACTTCGCCTTTCAGCGCCGTACCCCCTTCCACCACGAATTTCTGCTGGCTGTCCTGCATGGATATTTGGATCTGAGCTCGCATTATACTGCGCGTCAGGCCCTGTGTCGATATTGAAGCGCCTCCGCCATATCTTCAGCCTGGATGGGGTTATGGCTCTTTAGATCCGCAATAGTTCGCGCAACTTTGATCGTCTGATGGTATGCCCGGCCGGAAAATTGCTGACTCAGCGCTGCAGAGGCCAGAAGCTCTGCGGCCTCCGGCTCAAGCTGACAATGGCTCTTTATTTCCCGCGGTTTCAGGTCCGCGTTCAGACATCCTCTCTCTTTCTGAATCAGACGCGCCGCGGCAACTTTTTTTCTTATCTCTTCAGAATTTTCTTTCGTTTCGCGTTCGTAAACATCTGGAGGCTGCCGCTCCAGCTCAACATGGAGATCGATGCGATCAAGAATCGGGCCGGAAATTTTTTTCTGATACTGCATCACCTGGTACGGGCGGCACACGCACTCTTTTTTTGGATCGCCGAAGTAGCCACAGGGACAGGGGTTCATGCTGGCAATGAGCGTAAAATTTGCAGGAAAAGTTACTGCGCCTGAGTTTCGCGCGATGGTTATCTGTTTTTCTTCCAGCGGCTGCCGCAGCGACTCCAGATGAGCGCGTGAAAACTCCGGAAGTTCATCCAGGAAAAGGACGCCGTGATGAGCCAGAGAAATTTCGCCGGGTTTCAATTGCGATCCACCTCCAGTTAACGCAAGAAGCGTGGATGTTGGGTGTGCGGAACGGAAAGGGCGCGTGGCTGAGAGCTTCGCGGCTGCTGATATGGCCCCGGCTGTCCCCGAACCGGGCCCGTTTCCCGCGTTTGTGTTTTTATTTTCGTCGGATTGCACAAAATATCCGGCGCAGGAATATATCTGTAGAACCTCAAGGTGCTCTTCGCGCGAAAGGGGTGAGAGAATTGAGGGGAGCGCGCGGGCGAGCATCGTTTTGCCCACACCGGGCGGCCCTTTTAACAGAAGGTGATGACCGCCTGCAGCGGCGATTATGAGGGCGCGTTTGGCCTGCTCCTGGCCTTTTATGTCGGAGAGGTCGAGGAAACCTGAAGCGCTCGACGGGGATACGGAAGAAAGATTGCGCTCACTTGACGCACTTGCAAAAGATTGTGTTTGCGTGTGCACGTGCACAGATTTTCGCCTCTTACTTTTGTCCGCTGAATTAAGAAGAAATTCTGACAGATGTTCGACCGGTTCG
>DATDOI010000163.1:0-11826 GCA_035293325.1 Candidatus Altimarinota bacterium | reverse complement strand
TATCCGAGCCGATGCAAACCGGGAATGAAGCTTCATCATCACGGTCTGCAGGATAAAAATCGGAGATGGCATCAGTTTTTGTCGTATCCTCGTTCGGATTCCCAAAAAGTTTCCAGCGTAGAATATCAAAATTCTCCAGCTGAATTGCCGCGCCCTGGAATTCGGGAGCATCAGGATCAACATCGAAATCAACATAGTACTGGACCAGAAAACTCGTCACGTCCGTAAAAGTTCCATCGCCGTTATCGGTAAAGAGCGGAACGGTGACTGTCTGATTGAGCGGAAGAACATTATAGGTTTTATCGGGCAACGTATCGTAGAGATAGTCTTTCGTAACCGCACCCTCCGGTGCAATGTCAGGCGACAAAAATATCGGCTCATCATCGGGGAAATACGGATAACTGTCGCCCTTGTTGTCGATACGGTACTGGTACACGAGGTGCTCATCCGTTTCGTTCGATGACGGATAAGAAACCCACCCATCCACCGCTTCGGGATTTCCCGAAGTCTCGTAACCGGGCAGACTCTGACTCAGATCGTAGAGAGCCTGTTCAATGCCTGCTTCAGCAGCAAAATAGGCCTTTCCTGCCTGCACAATATCGCTTGTCTGGCGTATTTCACGGATGACCAGAGTACTTAATCCAAGCGTAAGGGTAATCAAAATACCCATCATAAGGATGGCAACCAGCAGGGCACTCCCCTTCCGGTTCCTGAAACAACTCTTTGTGATGTGATCCTTGTACATTATCTGTTTCTAAATGATTCTGCTGTAAACCCTGGAGGAAACCGTTGTCTGGAAATCGTAATCAAAAGGGGTCGAAACATTTTCGGAATTTTTGACTCCGAAAAAAATCGTAACTTTCGGCTGGAACTGGGTCGTGTTGTCCGTATAAATCCTGGAATCGCCGCTGTAGGGGTTCACTTCAGGAAAAACGGCAAACGTTATGTTTTTCACTTCAAGACGTTCAGAAAGCAACGGACGATACTCCTCATATCCGGGAGCGGGGCCCCACACGTTTCCTTTCTTCACGAACTTCTGCATCTTTAAAAGATTGTCGGCATCCAGTTTAAAAATAGTTTTTTCCGTTCCACCCTTTCGGACGAGAGCCAGAATTTTTGTCCTGCCGTTCACGATAGATCCGGCGACGCTGTTATCCGGACATTCGGGCTGCGTAAGACTCAGCGTCAAATCCGGGTTGTAGCAGGAGTAATCAACCGCGCTCAAACGTATCTCCTCGGCGAGAAAATCCATAAACGTGCGGACATCTGAATACATGCGGCGTACCTCATTGGCCTGCCGCTGAGCCCGCACAATGCTCACGTACGAGGTTGAAGCGATACCTATAAACAGCATAAAAATCACGATACTTATCAGGAGCTCGATGAGCGTAAAGCCTGAACGGACCCTCCCGCGATACTCTTTTTTTAACAAAGTTTTTTTCATTTTTTAAAGTTGACCCTGATTCCAGTCGGTTAAAACGGTATCCATCCGGACCTCTTTTTTTCTGGCGAGCTCCATCCAGTTCACAACGCTGCTCACTCGAATTTTATCCATTGGCTGGGCAGGATCAGAAATATTCTGAATGGTAACGTAGCGATGAAAAAGAGTTTCATCACCCGAACCGAGACTCTGCGAATGACCATAACGAACCTCGCCCGTGATGCTGTCCTCGAGCTTCAAAATCAGAGTCGTATCGTCAAGATTTTCCGCCGCCTCCTGTGAGATACCGGACAGTTTCCAGGGAGTTGTGCTCGCAAGGGCATCGGGGCTGTCCACTCCGAGAGTCGAACGCTCCAGCGTGGCAAGGTCAATGGTGTAATAGGCGGCCTCTGTCGAATCCGGAAAAGATTCTCCCCACACATCCACGGTTCTGATCTTCCCGTTAAATTTGGCGTCCAGAAGCCAGTTGCTGTCGCGTATATTTCTCAACCCTTCAAGCCCTTCCTGGGCAAGACCGTACGCAACAAGCGTATCAATATTTTCGTTATTGCTGCGAATCACGGAAACAACAATGCTGGTAGACGCAAAAACAACGAGCACGATGACCGCCATAGCGATCATCACCTCGACGAGGGTAAAACCTGTCTTACTGTTGTGGTGTCTGTTGTGCATAAACGCGTTCAATAATTCCCGATGCAATGTTGTATCTGACCGTGCGTTCCCCCTGGCCCTCGGGCAAACCGAGAGTCACAAGCAGATCCTGCGTGTACTCGGTTCCGGGAGCGGAAACCGTATTCATGGTTCCCAGGACGACACGGGCAAACGGGGGCTTAAAAAGTATCAACAGTTCTTCCGTTTCGGTCTCAAACCTCTGAATGTTCAAAATTTTAAAATCTTCCACCACATCGAGCGGATCTGTCTCGGCCTGGACCAAATCGCAATAATCAGCGCCCTGCGGCCCCACCGGGAAATAAGGGGTCTCAACAACCTCAACGGCCAAAGAACCGGCTTCAGGCGCGGTAGAAAAGAACAGTCCATAACAATGCGGCTGAGACGAATTCCGGCTTCCGGTTGCTGAAGGAGTTCCCGGTTGCGTCGGGGTTACCACCCCGCTCTTTGCTTTCTGTTGACGTTCCTTCAGCATGCTCACGACCGAATCCGCCACAATATCAAGCCTGGCAACGCGCCTCGCAGCGCCATAACTGGAAACGGCAATCACGGCAAGAATCGCCACAATCGTTATGACGACGAGCATTTCCACGAGTGTGAACGCTTTGCGGGTCATGCCGTGTGGGTTAAACAAGCTGGCTCAGCTGGAAGATCGGCATAAGAATCGCAAGTGCCAGAATCGCAACAGTGAAACCCACCAGCACAATCATAATCGGCTCAAAAAGACTGGTAAGCCTGCGGAGTGAATTGTCTATCTCACGGTCGTAGTGAACCCCGACCTTTTCTGAAATCTGACCGATGGAGGCGGACTGCTCACCCACGGCGATCATCTGCGTTACAGTTTCCGGGAAAAGAAAAACGGCATCGGCAAGGCAGGTGGAAATTTTCTGCCCCTGCTGAACCTTGGCGATAACATCCCACGTCTTCAGACGGTACAGTTCATTATTCAGTGATGTTGCGATAATCTGGAGCGCCTGTACCACGGGCAGTCCGGATTCAATGAGAATACCGAGAGTGCTGACAAAACGGAGTACCAGAACTTTGCGCAGGAGCGTTCCGATGATCGGTAATTTGAGTTTAAAAAGATCCCATTTGAATTTGCCGTTATCGGACTGGGAGTAAATTCTGAACACCAGAAATCCGATCACGAGGGCAAAGAGAATCGCCCACCAGAAGTTCGCCACAAAGGAGCTCATGCCAATAAGAAGCCGCGTCGCAAAAGGGAAACTTTCCTCAGGCAAACCGGCCTCCGTGAGAAGACTTGTAAGACTGGGAACAACCCAGATAAGCATTCCGGCGGCAACAAGCACCATCACCACCATAACGGCGATCGGATAAATGGAAGCTGTAACGAGCTTCATCTGAAGTTCGTGGGTTTTATCGAGCTGTTCGGAAAGTTTCATGAGCATCTTTTCCATGTTTCCGGCAGCTTCCCCGGCCTTCACCACTCCGATCTCCATTTCACCGAATACGTCTGGAAAGCGGGCCATCGATTCTGAAAACCGCTTCCCCTGGGTTACGCTGAATGCAAGAGTTGCCAGTACCCGGTGAAAACGCTCATTTTTCGTACGGGCAGAAAGCATTTTAAGAGCCTGGATGAGAGGGATTCCCGCATCGATCATCACGGCCAGCAGGTGGAAGAAATAGGCTTTCTCCTGAAGCGGAACGTGACTGTGATCAACAAAAAAATCGTCGATGCGCGTAAAAAGCGACTGTCTGGAACGGTCGTACACTCCGTAAATCACTTCACGGCGTTTCTTATCGGTCGTTTTTTCAATAACCTGGAGCAGTGAACCTGTGTCTTTTGTTTTTTTTGTTTCCATAGGAGGAAATATTCGTGACGGAATCTGGAAATCTAAAGAAGACCCTGAAAATAGGTCTCCATGGTGAGGTTGAAATTCACGCGCGGGATGCCAAGGTCAGTCGTACCAAACTGTACGGCAATAGATTTCACGACCATCTTGCGCGAACCTCCTTCAATATCTTTGAGGAAACTTACAAGCTGACTTTCGTTACCGGTGAAATTTCCGTTCACCGTGGAAGAAGTAATCTGCCCTTCAACCGGAGCCTGTGGAACGGCGAAGTTCACGCCATTCAGAATAACGTCGTTCTGTGCCGATATAGCGGCAAGTTCACGTATGATTTCGTCCTGATCAAGCTTTTCGGGAATAGCGGCCAGAGTTGTCTCCTTGGAAACCTCGGATGACAGGTTCAGTTCCTGTTGAACTTTCTGCAGCTCTACAAGCTGATCATTCAGCTCGCGCCGCTGTACGACTTTATCATCACGACCTTTTTGTAGGCTGCCGACCTCATCCCACAAGGGCTTCGTATAGAACAGTCCTCCTACAAAGGCGAGCGCGAACAGCGCGAGCGTGACGAGTGAAAATTTTGATTTATTCATGGTCAGGATTGGTTATTGGCGGGGAACTCTTTCAGTCGTTTCCTGGGAGCCCTCTTCCGCGGCCGACTCACCGGCGGAAACTGCAGGACTCTTTACTTCAGGAACCTCTTCACGGTAGTAAGCGCTTAAAATGAAACTGGCCAGTTTGAGACCCTGGTCGTTTTCACCACGGGTTACACTGGGGACATACGCATTGTAAAAATAGGAACTGTCGTTAAACACCTCAATGACTTCTGCAACATCAGGATACGGATCGCTGACCGTTTCGCGGCTTTGACCGTTCAGAGTCAATTTTCCACCCTGCGCGCCGCTGTAAGAGAGGAATTTCACTTTGTACTGTTTCGTAACCGCATCAAAAGGCAGAAGAGAGTTGACGCGGGTAATAACCCCCGACCAGCGGATCTCCTTTTTTTCAACCTCTTCAAGCCATTTTTGAGCCAGCTGGGCGGCTTCCACTTTTTCCTCTTCAAGCGCGATGATCTCATTCTTGAGCGTCAGGATTTCACCGTCGAGACGCTTCTGTTCCTCCTGAATTGCCGACTTTTGCAAACCAAGATAGAATGAAAACGCTACGACGCCGACACAGGCTGCAAGCGCTAAAATGAGCAAAAGCGGACTGCGGGACGGTTCATCGGTCATGGCTTGTGTTGTTTTTTCAGCTGCCATAGATTGAGGTTAGTAAATTTATCTACTTATAATACCACATTTTCACTTGAAGAGCAATAATCCAGCCCGAAAAAACCCTATCAGCCTGAATGAAGGTTTTAACTGCAAAAAATGCGAAAAAAACAACCCGAAAGCTGACACCGGATGCAGGAACCATTGCCGTTTTTGCCTCTACAGCATGCATGTGGATCTGGACACCCCTGGTGACCGCCTGAATGACTGCCTGGGACTGATGGAACCGACGGGAATGCTTTACAGCGGGAAAAAAGGCTGGCAGATAGTCCACAAATGTATAAAGTGCGGAGTGGAAAAGCTTAATGTCGTAGCCCCGGACGACGACGGCGACCTCGTGGTCGACCTGACGCGCCGGCAGAACATGGAACCGCTGGACTATGAAAAAAATCACAAAAAACAGACCGGCCGGTAAATTTTTTCGCAGCGCAGAAAAAAGCGCGGAAGGGATTGCTGATGGTGTCATTGAGCCAAAATCCACACTTGTCGTCGGAGTTTCCGGAGGGCCGGATTCGGTATACCTCCTGCATGAACTTTTAAAGATGAAGGAGGATCTGAAACTGAAAATCATCATCGCGCACGTAAACCACGCGCTTCGTGGCAGGGAAAGCGACGCCGATGAGAGGTTTGTGCGTGAACTGGCGCAAAAAAACGGACTCCTCTTCGCTTCAAAGCGTCTGAAAAAACTTCCAAAAGGAAATCTGGAAGAGTTGTGCCGGGAGGAACGGTATAAATTTCTGGAAGAGGTTCGCAAAAAACATGCGGCGGACATGATCCTTACGGCCCATCACCTGAACGACAACATCGAAACCGTGCTCTTTAATTTCCTGCGGGGAAGTTCGGTACAGGGGCTCGCGGGTATGGCGATGTTTGATCCGGGTAGAAACCTGCTTCGTCCCCTTCTGAATATTTCCAAAGAGGAGATTCTGGCTTCGCTTAAAAAGAATCGCATACCTTATAGAACCGACTCCTCCAACAAAAATACGGCTTTCTCACGAAATTTATTGCGCCGGAAAGTCATTCCGCTGCTCAAGAAAATAAATCCGAATCTGGAACAGACTCTGTCGGAAAACATCACCCACTTCGGACTCTTGAAAGAGTTCCTGAACGAACAGGCCGCATCGTGGCTCCGCGATAACGGCTCAAAAGGTAAAATCAGTCATGAAGCTTTCCTTACGCTGCCGCTCGTGCTCCAAAAAAATGTCGTCGGAAAGCTGTACCGGCAGGCTTACGGAAGCAGCAGGAAACTGAACCAGCGGCACATGTCGGAAATTATGAAGATGCTCGGAGAAAAAAAATCGAACCGGGAAAAAGAGTTCGGCGACGCCTGGAACATCTGCATTTTGAAAAATGATAATTTTCGTACGATTGAAATACGCAGAAAACGCTGACCATAAAGCGGATTCCTACTTGAAAAAAAAGGCAAAGCAAGTACAATAAGTTCACTGCGCGTTCGTCATTTCCAACCATGCCTCCAAATCTGAAACTGCAAAACCCCCGTCCGGGATCAAATCTCCTCTATCTGGTGATTGTGGCGCTCATCGCGAGCGGCATTTACATGATGCTGAATCCGGGCACCACGAATATCAAAAAAATCACCCTCGATGAGTTTGTTGACCGTGCCAAATCGGGAGAAATCGCAATTATTGAAGTGAGCGATAACCGGCTCGACGTGACGCTTATTGACGACTCAAAAGTGTACGCGTTTAAGGAACCCGGCGAAACCATCAACGAACTGTTGAGCATTGTTCCCGACGATATCCGCAAAGACATATCCGTGGAGGTTGTCCCGACGGACGGACAACGTTTCTGGACCGACATCCTTATAAGCGTCATCCCCTTTATTTTCATAGTCGGATTTCTGATTTTCATGATGCGCCAGGCGCAAAACAGCACCAATCAGGCCATGTCGTTCGGCAAGAGCAGGGCGCGCATGGTGGATAAGGACAAACAGCTGACCACCTTTAAAGATGTGGCAGGAGCCCAGGAGGCAAAAGAGGAGCTGATCGAAATCGTGGACTTCCTGAAAAATCCCGGCAAATACACGAGCATGGGAGCCAAAATTCCCAAAGGCGTGTTGCTGGTGGGCGCGCCCGGCACAGGCAAAACACTCCTTGCCCGCGCGGTCGCGGGTGAAGCCGGCGTCCCTTTCTTTAATATATCCGGTTCTGAATTTGTGGAGATGTTTGTGGGAGTTGGAGCGAGCCGCGTCCGCGACCTTTTTAAGAAGGCAAAGCGCAATGCTCCGTGCATCGTTTTCATAGATGAGATAGATGCCGTGGGTCGTCAGCGCGGCGCGGGTCTGGGCGGCGGCAACGACGAACGCGAACAGACGTTAAACCAGATCCTTACCGAGATGGATGGCTTTGAACAAGGCACAAACATCATCGTCATGGCCGCAACCAACCGGCCCGATGTTCTTGATCCGGCGCTTCTCCGCCCGGGCCGCTTCGACCGCCGTGTGATGGTGGACGTACCGGACATCAACGACCGTGAGGCGATATTAAAAGTGCACTCCCGCAACAAATCGCTCGGAAAAGACTGCGATCTGCGCAAAATCGCAGCGCACACTCCCGGATTCACGGGAGCCGATCTGGAAAACCTGATGAACGAGGCTGCCATCCTTGCGGCCCGCCACGATAAAAAATCTCTCTCAATGGAGGATATGGAACAGTCCATTGAGAAGGTGATGATGGGGCCGGAAAGAAAATCCCGGGTACTTTCAAAAAAAGAAAAGGAGATCACCGCTTTCCATGAGGTCGGACACGCCGTCGTGGGTCACGTACTACCGAACTGCGAACCCGTTCACAAAATTTCAATCGTCTCACGCGGCATGGCGCTGGGCGTCACCTGGTTCATGCCGGAAGAGGATAAACATCTCTACGGTAAGAGCAAATTCGAGGATGAGATGTGTTCTCTGCTTGGCGGATACGTAGCGGAAGAAACCTTCTTTGGCGAACTGACTACGGGTGCTTCGAACGATCTTGAACGCGCCACCAACATCGCCCGCCGCATGGTCACGGAGTACGGGATGAGCAGCCTTGGTCCCGTTATTTACGGAGACAAAAACCAGGAGGTTTTCCTGGGAAGAGATTTCGGCCATGTGCGGAACTATTCAGAACAGGTCGCCTCCGCCATTGACACTGAAATCAAGAAATTCGTTGATCAGGCGTACATTAAGACGAAAAAAATCGTACTGGAACAGAAGGACACAATTACACGTGTCGCGCTAAAACTTATAGAGAAAGAGACACTGACAAGCAAAGAGTTCAATCGTCTTTTTGACGGCAAAGATCTGCCAAAAGAAAAACCCGGGAAAATATCCGATGCCGAAACTCCGGAAAGAGAACCTGCGCACCGGACGCCCCGCAAAAAAACCGTATAAATTCCCATGCCTGCACCTGGATCTCAATCCGGAAAACCTTTCCAGAAACGCCGCGTTTCTGTTTCAGGTTCACCGACCCGCCCGGTCGCTCCATTACCGGTCATCCGAAAAGGCGGCAGCACAGACATGCAGAGCACCGCAAAAAAAATTGAACAGGACCGGGAGGAGCACACGGAAGGGCAGCTGGCGCTCGATATCTACCAGACGCAGAGCCACATCGTCGTTGTTGCTCCGATAGCCGGAGTGAAACTTTCAGATATCAACGTCAGCGTCACGGAAGACGTGCTCACCATAAAAGGGAAAAGGTATCTGGAGTTCGACATTCCGGATGAAGATTACTTTTCACAGGAATGTTTCTGGGGAGATTTTTCACGTTCCATCGTGCTTCCCGCAGCGGTAGACAGCACGAAAATAGATGCTTCCTTCAAAGACGCCGTGCTCAAAATCACGATCCCGAAGACGGAAAGGACCAAGACGAAAGTCGTACGCATTAAGTCCGAATAAGCATGCAAAAGATCCGTAAAGCCGTTTTCCCAGCCGCGGGTTTTGGCACGCGCTTTCTGCCCGTAACCAAATCGCAGCCGAAGGAGATGCTTCCCATTGTGGACAAGCCCGTGATCCAGTATCTCGTTGAGGAGGCCGTCGCATCCGGTATTGAGGAGATTATCATTGTCACCGGTCGGGGCAAACGTTCCATTGAAGACCATTTCGATTACTCTTACGAGCTGGAAAAAACCCTGGTGGAAAAAGGGAAACACAAACTCCTGGACGAGGTAAAAAAAATCGAGAAGCTGGCAAAGTTCGTGTACGTGCGTCAGCCGATGCCTCTGGGTGACGGCCACGCCATCCTTTGCGCCAAAGAGGTTGTTGGGGACGAACCCTTTGCCATCCTTTTCGGCGACGATATTGTGGATAACAAGGTTCCGGCATTAAGGCAGCTGATTGATGCGTACAACAAAACCGGCAAAAGCGTGATCGCGCTGGAACGGATTCCCAAAAAAGAGACTCCGCATTACGGGATCATTAAACCCGGCAAAATCAGCGGCAGGATGTACGAAATTGCAGGCATGGTGGAAAAACCGTCACCGGAAAGAGCTCCTTCCAATCTTGGAATCATAGGAAAGTACGTTGTTACCCCCGGGATCATCAAAGCCCTTGAAAAAGCCAAGCCGAGCCACGGCGGAGAGATCCGTCTGATAGACGGCTTCATGGAACTCAGGAAAAAAGAGAAAATCTACGGCTACGAGCTGGAAGGTAAAAGGTACGACACCGGAAATAAACTCGGACTCATAACCGCAACGGTGGATTTTGCGCTGAAGCGGAAAGATCTCGGTCCGGAGCTGAAAAAATACCTCCGGACGCTCGATTTGAAATGATTTTTAAATCGTAGCAAGCACACTTCCCGAACGCCCGATGGTATCTCACCGTGCACTCTTGATTTAGAATGCGTTTTCGTCTAGAATGACTAGATAACAAAAACAAATACCAAAAAAAATATGTCCCCCGATCGCAACGCTCCACATTTGAACGAACTGAGTCTCCTTATTAAGGAGGCCGATCAGAAAAAGATGAAAGGCGAACACGCCGAAGCCATCAAAATCTGCGAAAAAATTCTGATCAACGATCTGGACTGCCTTGAAGCGTATGAGGAGATCGGCGATAACTACCTGAGCCTCCGCCAGTACGATAAAGCAAAGAAGGCCCTTGGGCGTGCCATTCAGCTCGATCCACGAAGCGCCAACGCAAACTATCTGTTGGGATTCACCTTTTCCGCCGTCGGCGACTGGAAACGTTCCATTGAATACCTTGAGAGATCCGACAGTATTGAACCGAACCATCCGGAAATCCTCCGCTGCCTTGGCTGGTCCATTTTTCATGAAGGTCAGCGCAAGCGCGGCATCATCATTCTTGAACGGGCTCTGAACCTCAGCGCCAACGACCCGCTCATCCTGAGCGACCTGGGCATCTGTTATCTGAACGAAAAAAACTTCGAACGCGCCGCCATTCTCTTTAAGAAGGTTCTGGAAATCGAACCGGACAACGAGAAAGCCCGCGAATGTTTAAATGCGGTACGGTTCTTCCAGAAAGAGTTCAAAAAGCTCCGCCAGAAGAACGCAGAGTAAAAGGAGTTTTATAAACTCTTGAGATCGTAGAGGTCTTTTAGTCGCGGGCCCGGCAAGGGAGCAGAGCCCTTTCTATATCTCTCCAGCTTTTTTTTGCTCAGCCACCTTGCAAATAATTTACAAAGATCGTCATTGCCAACATAAAAACCAACCCCTTGTTGTGTCACAAAAGATTTTAAGAAAATCTTTATGAGCGGAGCAAGACCGATACCGAATTCATCTTTACATTTTGCTTTTGCCATTTGATAAAGTTTATCATCCATGCGGATCGTTACAAGTTGTTGTTGAGAAGCCATAGGGTTAGTGAAGTAATAAAGTGACTCGCAAAATATATATCAAAAAAATATCAAAATTACGAGTGTCTCTGATTTGAAATCTCCGCACCGCCAGTTTAGCGAATCTCAAACTTGCATGAAATAAATTTCATGTTTTTATCTTGTGCACACGCACACTTTCAGGCACAATACAGTCCCCACAGGTGAGTGATCGCCCCGCCTGCAAAGGTGAGGGAGGAAAGTCCGAGCACCAAAGGAGAAAGATAGTTCCTAACGGGAACGGCCCCCATCGAAAGGTGAAGGGTACGGAAAGTGCCACAGAGACAATACGAGTTCCTGGTTAAGCCAAAAGCTTAGCCGGAAACCAAAGGTGAAAAGATCCGCTTGGCGGATGGTCTCCCGGCGACGGGATGACGTGGCAAACCCTATCTGGTGCAAAGCGGGATGGCGGAGACGGAAAAAACTCTTCCCTTGAGTCCGGATCTGCCCGCTGCATGAGCTTCACTGCGAAGTGGAGCCGAGAGAGATGATCACACTCCGCACTGCGGAGTACAGAACTCGGCTTATGATCCTGTGGGGAAACACGAAAAAGACACTGTTCGCAAAGCGAACACCGCGCTAAAATGGTGGGGCTTTGAGAACGATTCCATGAAACCCATCCAGCTCATCCTCGGACTGCTCAAAATACCGGTCGACTTCCTTATGGGAACGATAGCTTTTCTGGTGGCGTACCATTTACGAACGATTACGGACCTCATTCCCGGGGTTCAGCTTCCGCTGGATCTGGATGTTTTTCCCGCGATTGAGGAGTATATGAGCTTCGTCGTTACGGCCATCCTGGTTCTGATTACCCT
>DATDOI010000162.1:0-4486 GCA_035293325.1 Candidatus Altimarinota bacterium | reverse complement strand
ATGGCTATTTGCCCGAGGCCGATATGGGCTCGTTTGTCTCCTTTTTCGAGAGATTTTTTGAACTGTGAGCCGGCCGTCTCAAATTTCCCCTGTATCAACTGTACCCGTCCGATTTCGTACGACGTGAGACCTGATCCCATCACCTCTTTCAGTCGATTGCCGAAACGGCAGATAAGCTCATCAGGAGCCTCGGCCGAGAGCATCCGGCGTAACGTTTTTGGTCCGACCTTTTTTTGACGTTCAAGCTGAGCTTCCGGTTCAAGGGCTGAGATGGCACGCTGGTACTTCTGCAGAATGGTGGAGCCGGACGGACCGGAAGGGTTTTCAGACATAATTTTTAAAAAAGGAAGGCGGTATTATGTGTATTCTTTAGTTTTTTGTCAATGCTGAAAAATTTATCTGCCGATCATGTCCGCTTGTTACAATGGCAGGTGTTCGTATATACTAAAATAAGAAAGTATGAAAATAATACAATTTGATATGAATAAAATTTTACATGCGACTTCCAGGGGACAAATAACTCTTCCCAAAGAGTGGCGTGATAAATTTAAAGTCGAATATTATGAGGCACGTGTAGAGGTCGACAAGATCGTCATTACACCTCTCAGGAAAGTTGATGGATTGCAGGAAAAAATTGAAACTGCCTGGGAGGAATATAAGAACGGGGAGGTGATTGACGGCGGAGCAATGATGAAAAAATATGGGCTATAGTTTTGTATTTGCGAAAACGGCCAGTAGAGATCTTCAGGCGCTGGAGTACCCCACGGCTCAGCGGGTGTTGAAAAAGATCCGTGATTTTTGCGCGCTTAAAAATCCTTTGGAGAAGGCGCGGAAGCTTAAGGGGTTTGAGGAAAATACTTACCGTTTCAGGATTGGAGATTATCGCGCTGTTTTCAGGCTCGATAAGAAGACGGGAGTACTTGTTGTCCTTGTGGTACTCCGGGTCGTACATCGGCGGGAGGTTTATAACCGCATCTGAGGTCTACTCTCCGTTGCCTACTTTTACGCGGGCCGGTTTTAAGACCCTTTCGCCTAGCATGTAACCCTTTTCCAGCTCCTCCAGAATTTTGTCTTTTTCGCCCGGAGCCGTCAGGAGCGCTTCATGCATGAGGGGATTGAACTTTTCTCCGATCGTGGGGATAGGTTTGAGTCCCATTTTTTCCGTTATCTGCTGGAGCTGTTTCATGGACTGCTCTGTGCCTTTAATCCACTCGGCATCTTTTGGTTCGTGCGTGAGGGCGCGGTCTATGTTCTGAATCGCGGGAAGCAGTTCGCTGAAGAGCGCGGCGTTGGCGAAAGTGACGAATCCGGCTTTTTCCTCCTCAGCCCGGCGTTTGTAGTTTTGAAGATCTGCGAGGGCGCGCTGACTGATATTCGTCATCTCCTGTAGTCTGGTCTGTGACTGTTCCAGTTCCTGCTGAAGCTGATTGAGATCCTGGTCGCTTGAGAGGGGAGTTTGATCGCCGCCTGAAGCTGCATCCTGGTTGGCAGGATTGGTAGTATCGTCTGCCATTTTTTATTTTTTATGAAGTAAGCTTCGAATCTCTTCCACGATCACGCGGTTGAACGGATAGTTCATGCGGGTGGGGCCAAGCAGTCCAAAATACCCTTTATACCCTTCAACATTGTAGGTTGTCACCATCAGTGAGCAGCTCTGGATCTGTTCCATAATATTCTCTTTGCCGATGAACGTTTTCACCTTTTCATCAATATCCAGTTGGCTCAACAGATTCACAAAATGGTCGTGCCGTTCCAGAACTTCAATCACCTGGCTGGCGCGCACGGAATCGTTCAGGAACTCCGGCTGTTTTAGTACATTGGCGAGACCAAGATAAAAGGTGCGGTCGTTATCCGGGATGGTGGCAAAACTGACGTTATCCGTGCAGCGTGCGATCAGTTCCACCGCGTCGTAGATTTTGTTCTTCACTTTTTCCACGGTGTAGCTTTTTTGAACCTGGGAAAGAGCCTGGAGCGCTTTTTTGCGCGCGCCTTCGTAGTCCGCAATCTCCTCCACGAAAAGCCTGTAGCCCGTGTCCGTGGGAACGCGGCCGGCTGACGTGTGAGGCTGGTAGATGAGCCCCTCTTTTTCAAGAGCCGCCATATCGTTTCTGATGGTGGCCGGACTGACGCTGAACTTATAACTCACAAGAATCGTCTGCGACCCGACGGGTTCAGCCGTGTTGATGAAATGTTTGACGATGGCTTTTAAAACTTCCTGTTTGCGATCCATGGTGAAAATGCTTTAGCGCTTAGGATTATATGGTGCTAAATGAGCGCTGACAAATAATTTGGCCTGGAATCCGGTTGCCTTTCGTTATGCAAGCACGGGGTGACCCTTTTTTGCTTCTTCAAACTCTGCTTTTCTTTTGGCGGTCAGTTTCGTACCTAAATGGAGGTGCCCGTCCCCGCAAGCAATACTTTCGACTGCCTCTTTGATTTTTTTGACTGTGGTTCTCCCGACATTTTTTACCTTTAACAGATCTTGTGCGGATAATTGGATAAGATCGCCCAGGAGCAAGGTTTTACCATTACAGAACATATCCTCTATTCTTCTCCCTATCTCATTCTGCATTTTCAAATTTTTGATTTGCAGGAGAAGGAGTTCGAGCGGAACATCTTCTTCACTTTCCGGATTCTGTTCGTTGGTGCTGGGTTCGGCGGTCGGCTTAAAAGGCGAGCTTATTTTTGAAAGAGTCTCCTCCGCTGAATATTTTATTTTTCTGAGAATGACCAAAACGGCTTGAACCCGCGCCAGCCTTTCAGGTGTTTCCAGTTTATCCAGATCCGTCAAAAGAGCATTTACCGCGGTTTTTATTGCTGCGGCAACCAGTTCGGTTTCGCCCTCCACAGTTTGTACAAGTGCCTCATTGAGATCGTTTGGTCTGTCGGTCATTGTAAAAGAGAAAAGGGAATGTGACTGTACTCCCGTTGGGCGTTTTGTCAATGTTTGAGACGGTAGCTCTAAATTTCTCCGTCTTCAGGGATGGGGAAGGCTGTATTGAGTCGCGCGGGCTTTTCCATCCCATACGCACGGTACAGACCCGTTCCAAGCAGCCCCAGAGCTATGCCTCCGCCTATTGCGATTGCAACGCGGACTTTGTTGCTGACGCTCCTTCGGCGTTTTTCAATTTTTGGAGCCGGCTTGAATGCAGGGATATCAAGGATTGCGGGACGTGAAGCAACGATTTCGTCCTCCTCATCATATGGGGGCAGGTCCTCCGAAAGAGGTTCATGAAGATCACGAAAGAGAGGTTCAGGAGGTTCTATACTCAGAATTTCTGCTACGGCCCGTTCAGTGATAAAGGACATTCTTTCAACGTCGCCGCTTTCTGAAGGGGCTGACGTAGAAGGCGGATTTGAACTGGCGGGCGGAGCATCCGATATTTCCACTTTTCCTCCAACCTCCACGCTTCCCTGCGAAGCGAAGCGGAGTGTTTTTCGGGCTGAGACGGGGCCTGGTTTCATAGTTTGGAAATATAAAATAATTCCACATTATGTGAAACGTGATGTGCTCCTCTTTATTACGGGTTTTTTTCTAGAGTTTGGCCGCCACCATTTTTGCCAGATCTATTACGCGGCATGAGTAGCCCCATTCGTTGTCGTACCAGGCGACGACTTTGACGAGTGTGCCTTCAATAACCATGGTGGAAAGTCCGTCAACGACGGCGGAATGAATGTTGCCTTTGTAGTCCATGGAAACGAGCGGCATGTCGCTGTAGTCCAGGATGCCTTTGAGCGGGCCTTTTGCAGCTTTTTTAAACAGTTCGTTCAGTTCCTCTTTGGTGGTAGGTTTTTCAACTTCGGCAACAATATCCAGCAGGGATACGGTTGGCGTCGGGACGCGGACGGAAAATCCGTTCATCTTTCCTTCCAGTTCCGGAATGACCATTGCAACGGCGGTTGCCGCGCCTGTGGTGGTGGGAATGATGTTCAGCGCAGCCGCGCGCGCTCGTCGAAGGTCTTTATGCGGCAGATCCTGAATATTCTGGTCGTTGGTGTAGGAATGAACCGTGGTCATGAGCGCGCGCTTCACTTTCAGATTTTCGTGCAGCACTTTCATAACGGGCGCCATGCAGTTGGTGGTGCAGGAAGCGTTTGAAATGATCGCCTCTTCCGCCTTGAAAAGTCCCTCATTCACGCCCATGCAGTAGGTGTTTTTTGTGCCTTTGCAGACGGCCGTGACGATCACTTTTTTGGCACCTCCTTTAATATGCTTTGAGGCTCCCTCAACATCGTCAAACACGCCCGTGGATTCCAGAACTATGTCCACACCCAGATCTTTCCATGGAAGTTTTTCCGGATCACGTTCCTGCAGATAGCGGATTTTTTTGCCGTCCACCACAATGTAGTCGTCGCCTTCCGTGGTGACTTCCGGTTTGAACGTGCCGTAGCTGGAGTCGTACTTTAAAAGGTGCGCGAGCGTTTTGTTGTCCGTCAGATTGTTGATCGCCACGATCTCTATATCACCCGTTTCCCACGCGCGGCG
>DATDOI010000161.1:0-2897 GCA_035293325.1 Candidatus Altimarinota bacterium | reverse complement strand
TGAATAGCTGTGTAGTAGATAAAGTCGTCGCTCGTCATTTCCGGATTTTGTTCTGACTCATCAACCTCGTTCCCGAATCCGATGAGGTGGTTTTCATCGTACGGATGGAGATAGGTTGAGTAGCCCGGAACTTTGAGTTTTCCTTCGAGCTTCGGATTTTTCGGGTCCGACAGATCCAGCACAAAAAGCGGATCAACTCTCTTGAAGGTCACCATGTAACCGCGGTCGCCAAGGAAACGCGTGGAGTAGATCTTTTCTCCGGGCGCGATATTTTCAAGCTTGCCCTCGATATCCATGTTCGCTGTATCGAGCACATAAAGATTGTTGTTGATCTGTGACCCTTCAACGAACTCATTTTTGGTTGTCGCGATACGGAAACTGTCGTTGTACTCATCCATGCTGAACTGGTTCAGGATTGTTCCCGGAACTTTTCCGCGGCCATCGAAATCTATGGTCCCGTCACCAAGCAGAAAGCGGTATACGGCTGTGCCATAGTCTCCATACGGCCGGTATATTCCGGTGCTCCAGTCTGTTGAAGCAACGTACAGGCCTGTCTTTGAAGCGTAGACGTTCTGCGCATCACCGACGAGGACTTCACTGGAAACTTTCTTGGTCGTGTCGCTCAACGGAACTGCAGCCGCAACAATATAGTTGAAGCTCTCCGGTTTGGGCATGATCAGAATTTCGTTACACGGCACAACGAGACGTTCCGATCCTTCCGCAGAGTCCATCATGTTCGGGACAAAGGTGTCCGGCGCAATATCCGGGTATACGGCTCCCGTTTCCGTGTAGTAGAGCGGATAGTAGTAGTTCGGATACTCGTTCATGATGATGTAGAGCGTGCTGCCAACTTTTCTTGAAGTGTTGTAGCTCCCGTCAAACTCAACCGAACGGGTGACTTTCGGTTTCGTGCGGTCTGTCATATCAACTACAAACACTTTCGTGCGGTTGACGTAGTAGTACGGATAGTACGCCAGTTTTTCAGCGCTCGTTGTTGTTGCGCTGTCCTCTATAACCGGTTCGTAGCTTCGTGAAACGCTGCCGATAACCGTCATCTGGTTGCCGTCCACGTACATTTCCGTGGGATAGAAAGATTCACCTTCTTCACCAAGCGTAAACGTTACCAGTTCCTTCATGTTTTCTGCAGGGTACGCTTCAACGACGCGAACGGTATTCGATTTGATGATGTAAATGTATTTCCCGTCATTCTTGATGACGTCCGCCTCATCAACTCCCTCCACCTGAATGTTGGTGGTTGAGTAGTCGGCAGATCCGCCGCCGCCAAGACCCGGTTCGGAAGATTTTGATGAGTCGGCTGCCCCTGACTCTTCTTCAGCCTGGCCCGAAGTCGGCGCCGGTGCCATAACCGCGTCACCTTCCATTATTACGCCGGTACTGTAGCCATATCCGTAGTTCTGGAGTTCGTACATGGACTCAAAGCGGTTTTGCAGGTCCGCGCACGATTTTGCCGGAACAAAAGGGTCGCTATCAAGACCGTCGGCTCCGTCTATCTCTTTATATGTCCGCGAAGCCTCATCCGTCTTTTCCGCTTTCAGACGGTAGATCATTTCCGCCATCTCATCGCGGGTGATGTTTTCGTCGAAAAACTCAACGGAAAGAGGTATTGCCCCTTCTTCGCCGAGTCCTGCTACATAGGGCTGAAACCAGTCAGGAGAGTTCGGGTCCGGGACATCTGTATCACCGGTAACCCCAAAAGCGTTTGCGATAATTTTTGATGATTCGGAAAACTCAATCGGCTGATCCGGTTTAAATGTTCCATCCGGATATCCGCTGATGATGCCGCGGGTCTTTGCCTCGCAGACGTATTTTGCGTACCAGTCCTCTTTTACATCCGGGAAACAGTTGCTTCCCTGGGGCGCGTCCGTGAGCGCTCCGACAATAATTTTTGTAAATTCCGCGCGGTTGATCTCATTGGCGGGTTTGTAGTACCCGTCCGGATAGCCGCTGATAACTCCATCGTTTTTCAGATATTCGATTCCTTCTTCAAAAGGGTGCGTGCTATCTACATCAGGAAAAGGCGCCGTCGAGTCTGTCGTTGCGGCCAGACTGGTTGCCGACATGCTGAGGGAGAGCCCCATCAGCGTTAAAAACGCAAGTTTTTTCATACGTGATATGGATTAAAGGTTTACTGTTGAACTATAACTCATCAGATTGAGGTTATTACACCCTTCGCCTTGCAAAAAAACGGTTTCCCACTGTCGTTAATTTTGTGAAAATTGATTTTTAAGGCCTCAACCATTATGATCTCTGAGCGTTTGCTCTTTGGCAAGACGTTCCCGCGGAGAGGTACCCAAGTGGCTGAAGGGGCGGGATTGCTAATCCTGTAGGGGGATGTATGTCCCCGCGAGAGTTCGAATCTCTCCCTCTCCGCCATTAGGCCGAAGTGCTAAGCAAATAACCTGTTCGCAAAGCGAACACCGCATGTAAAGCTGAAGGCTCTCACCACAAAAGCATGAAAACTCATATCATTGATGAAATTATCGGCTGGTATGGAGCGGTCGCCATCGTGGGCGCATACGCGCTTCTCAGTTTCGGCGTCTTCGCTGCGGACAGTCTCATCTACCAGCTCCTGAATGCCACGGGTGCGGTGGGTGTGACCTATATTTCATACAAGAAAAGAGCCTATCAGCCGGCCGCTTTGAATGCGATCTGGACGGTGATCGCCGCAGTGGCAATTCTTCAAATTCTCACCTAGGGCGGCATAGCCAAGTGGCTAAGGCAGCGGTTTGCAAAACCGCCATTCCCCGGTTCGAGTCCGGGTGCCGCCTCCATTTCTAAAATCGCCTACTCAAGCCAGATGACGTGCGGCAGAAGTCCGCCGTTCAGTTCGGCGTAAAGGTCCGAAAGGGATTCGAGCACTTTACCGGCAGTCTCTG
>DATDOI010000160.1:0-2361 GCA_035293325.1 Candidatus Altimarinota bacterium | reverse complement strand
AACAGTCCCCATCAGACCCTTCATAAGGGGCAAATACCGCCGCGAAAAGAGACTATCAACAAAAAGAGCATGGGTCTCATCCATGCCCTCCCCCTCGTGCGAAGACTTAAGAATCTCCGCATACAGTGTCTGAAGGCGACGTAGCTTCTCTGCGAGAGGATTCATGAGTTCACGAATCTCCGTGGAAACGCGGTCGCTCACTTCCCCTGTGGCGATATCATCGGCAGCGCCCTCAGCACCAACGGCACCTTCGGCCTGTTTTGCTCCCAATTCCAGCCCAAAAAACTCACCGCTTTGACGAATGAGGGACACCACGCGACCTTTTTTATCAGCCAGAACATCGCTCAGCATAGCCGATGCCGCAGCTCTCACTCTTGAAACCGGAACCTGGTCAGCACGACGTGCTTCTGTCCTCCTCTGCACGGATTCCAGCGCTTGTCTTCCTGCAATTTCCGCTGAGGCTTCAGCCATTGGATAGTAATTTTAGGTACATTTCCAGCGTCACCAAGGAGTCTAGCAAAAATTAATAAAAAATCAATGAAAAGATATTACTACATAATACTTTTTTATGTCCTGTCATCTGTCCGCTTTTGCCCGTTAAAGGGGCTTCGTGTAGGATACTGCCCATGACGACATACCTTGGTCTCGATCTCGGCACTTCCGTTTTGAAGGCAACAGTCATTGATGATGGAGGCCAGATCATTGCCGGTTCTGCCAAAGAAATCTCTATCCACTCGCCAAAAACAGGCTACGCGGAAGAAAGCGTTTCCGGCTGGTGGAAAACTTTTTGCGAACTTTTGAACGAAATAAATTCCCAAACCCCGTTGAAAAACATTAAAGGAGTGGGGCTCTCAGGCCAGATGCACGGGCTCGTTTGCTATGACAAAACCGGGAAAGTGCTCCGCCCTGCCATTATCTGGGCGGATAAAAGGTCCACAAACGAAGTTGAGAGTATTGGTAAAACCATCGGATTCCCGAAAATGTATGGCATTACGGGAAACCCGATTTTCACGGGATTCATGCTCCCCTCGCTCCTCTGGCTCAAAAAGAACGAGAAAAAAACATACGGCCGCCTCGCAAAAGTATCGTCTCCAAAAGATTTTATCGCTTTCAAGCTGACGGGCGCGCTCAAATCCGAGCCCACAGACGCCCTTGCAACGGGCTGTTTCGATTACAAAAAAAACTGCTGGTCCGGAGAGATCATTAAAAAAGCCGGGCTGAAAGAGAGCTTGTTTCCCGAAATAATGAAGACCTCAAAGCCGTACGGGAAAATCAGCAGGACCAATGCGAAAGAGACCGGCCTGCCAGGGGGGATTCCCGTATTCGGCGGGAGCGATCAGAGCATGGCCGCAATGGGCTGCGGCCTGGTAAAAAAAGGTGACAGCCTGCTGGCCATCTCAACGGGAGGACAGTTCCTGGTGGTAACCGGAAAAGGAATCGTGGACCCCAAAAGAAGATTGCACACTCTTAACCACGCACTCGAAGGAATCAGCATCTCTATGGGGGCAACTCTTTCCGCCGGACTCTCCCTGAAATGGTTCAAGAGCAGCATCATGCAGCAGCTGGACACCTCCTACGATACATTCATCAAGGGGATTGATCGGGTACCCGTGGGAAGCGAAGACCTGATCTATCTGCCTTTTTTAGCGGGAGAAAGGACTCCCTACTTCAATCCTCATCTGAAAGGAGGATTCATAGGGCAGTCTCTTACTCACACAAATCTCCATTTTATTCGAGCGATCATGGAAGGAGTTGCATTTTCATTCCGGGACTGTCTTGAGTCGTTCAAAGATCTGAAAATTCCGGTGAAAAAAATTATCCTGAGCGGCGGCGGTTCAAAAAATGCAACATGGCGGCAAATTCTTACCGATGTTCTGAACGTTCCGACGGAGATGATCAATGTTGATGACCACTCGCCTTTCGGCGCTGCGGTATATGCAAAATTCGCGCAGGAGGGTTTCAGCAAACTGCCTACATTCTACAAAAAAGTCCTCAAAACGCGCCACAAACTGAATCCCGACAAAGAGAACGTCAAAAAATATGAGCAAATCTTCCGGCAGTACAAAAAACACGCGCGCTATCTGAACGAAGCGTTCAGCGGATAAAAAACATGGTATAGTTTATGCAGTTCATAACCTCAAACATATGAAGCACCCGCAATTAATTCAATTCATGGCCATCGCTGCTTTTGCCATGGTTCTTTCGGGATGCTCACGGGCAGTTGCTCCGTCTCTGCCGACTCAGGAAACGACTGACCCGGTTGAAACAATGGAAACCATTTTGCCCGTTTCTCCTATGCCTGAAAGTGGCGGAAAACTGATCGCCTGTAACACGGATGCCGACTGCGTTCCGAACCCTTCC
>DATDOI010000159.1:0-3070 GCA_035293325.1 Candidatus Altimarinota bacterium | reverse complement strand
GCTCAAACGAACAATATCTATGGCGATGCCTACATCCCAGTCTGCTTTTTTTTCTCCGCTAAAAAAAATCTGGAGATCCTTCACGCGCGTTTCAATACCCAGATCCTGCAGGGCCTCAAAAAATTTCGATTCCTCCGAGGTATCCGACTTGATAACGTACGCAAAGGCGCGAATAAGCCGCCGCCCGTGAACGGCGGTCTCAACGAGCGTGCGGTAGTTTACGTTGGCGTGAAAAAGCGATCGCGCGGAATGGTAAAGATTTTGTGTATCAATGAATACTCCAACTCGCTGCGTTGCATGGAATGGTGTTACGGTCATGGGAGCATGGATAAAGTGGTATCAAATTGTAATTGCTGAAGGAGGCTCACCGTCGCTTCCGGCCCGTGAAGAATATTGGAACTCTGCACATCATACACCGGAAGGGGCAGAATGTTCTCGGGATGCGTATCGCCGACCGTAAAAGGGGTCCCGTACGATCCGTTGAGAAATGTCTCGTCGTTTCCGTGGGGGCCCGGCTGGTCGCCTATTACAGCGAGCTCAGCGGCGTTCGGTCCGATATTCAGCCCTTTTTTTTCACGGAGATATTTCCCGAGTTCAGCTGTCCCGCGTTCCTTATTGCCCTGATACGGGAACACCGTTATGGCAATACCGGTATCCGCGACTCTGAGGAGGCTTTTTGGATCCAGAACCTGCAGTTGGAGCAGGGCGATCTCCTGAAGCTCGCGGCTTCGCGCTGCTACCCCGGCCTGGTCAGTGCTTCTCGAGTCGAGCGGACGGATGACCATACTGACGTCATTCATGAAAGCCTCTTCTATCTTTCCGTCCATCGCGCTTTTGAGTTTCGAAAAAACGTGTTCGCGCTGTGATTCATCATAAGGGTAGGGAACACGGTAGAACTCTTTATATTTCTTTTCCTGCGGGTCGTATGCATATCCGAGGCACCCGTTTTCGCACAAAAGGTACCAGTTTGACTCGCAATATGCCGGATTTTTGGAGGCCGTAAAAACCGGAGCCATTTTTTCCACGGCCAGCGCGAGGTTCCTGCCCGTACAGACCGCAGCTGAAACGCGAAGGCAGAGATCGGAAAGCGATCCGTGCATAAATGCCGGAATAAACTCCTGTCCGCGTACCGTCAGGGTTCCATCAATGTCAAAAATACACCCCATATATTTTTTCTGGAGCGCTTCGCGGTATTTGTCTTTTCTCTGATCTTCAAGATTGGAGTTCATAACCTGATTGTACCATAACTCACCGGTGGAAGAGCGACTTGAGAGCAAAAAAAAGGTTTTCCTTCCTTTCGCGAAGGCGGCGATAGAAATATGGAAACCATTGCCGTCCGAAAGGTGTATAAATTCGGACTTTGTATCCCGCTTTTGCAAGTTTCTGCTGGAGATCCTTGCGTATACCGTAGAGCATCTGGAATTCGACCCGATTGGCATGAATCTTATTTTTTTTCATCCACCCGATCAGATCATGAACGATACGTTCATCATGCGTCGCAAGAGCAATCAGTCCTGGACCTGAAGTCAGAAGGAGCTTTGCGAGATGGCGGTAATTATCGTCCACATCTTTCTTTTGAGGGAATGAGAGCTGAGAGCTTTCCTTGTATGCGCCTTTCACAAGCCTGATATTCGGATGAAGCGAAATGAGTCCTTTAATGTCCGATTCCGATCGGCGCAAATAGGCCTGGATGCAAATACCAAGGTGTTTTTTATAATTATGAGCAAAAAATTTATACATTGATATGGCGCGATCCGTGTAGGCGGAACTTTCCATGTCGAGCCAGACAAAATTATTCAGCTCTCTCGCCCGCGCAAGAATCTGCTCCATGTTTTTTTTGCAGAAGGACTCATCTATATCCAGACCGAGCTGCGACAGTTTGACGGATATATTCGCATCTGAATGATGAAGATGGAGTGATTCAAGAATGCGAATATAGGAACGGGTCGCTTTTTCAGCCCGTCCTTTTTTCAGGACATTCTCGCCCAGAAAGTCGCAGGTAGCGGCCATGCCACGAAGATTCAGCCGGCGGACCGCGCGAAGCTCGTCCCGGAGCGTATCTCCGGCAACATATCGGCCTGCAAGAAGGGTAATGAGCCTCATAAGCGTTACAAAAAATATCTTTAAATGATACCACAAGCCCGCCTTTCGTGATATAATGAAATATATTTTACATAAAGGAAATGAGCGAAATTGAAAATGAATTGAAGGGGGAAGAAATGGGTGAGCACGGCGAGAAAATCTCAGCCGTGACAGATCTTGTGCGCGATGCCGCTCAAAACAAAGAGGTGAAGGATGCCCTTTTCAGTTTTGTTGATACGATTGATGAGAACAGGGCCGTCAAAAAGATGAAAGAGTTCTGGGATAATGCGCCGCACGCTGTGCAGTGGGCAATGATGAATGTACCGGGAGTGGGAGGTATTTACGCACCAGTGATCAAATTTTTAGTTCAGACGGGAGTTTTTGAATATAAGGGGGCAAAAGACGAAAAAGATATGGAAGAGATGAGCAAGTGGGAAAATTTCAAAATGGAATGGGGCACGAGAATCGCCGCAATTTTCATTCCCGAACTGCGGCCGATATTGCCTCTTGTACAACCTCTTCTGGAACTCAAAGGCGCCACGGAAGAATTGATGGTGGATGCCAGATACCGACTAAGGGAAAAAAGGCTCCGTTCCAGGGAGCAGGCTGAAATAACACGAATTCGGGAGGGACTTATGAGCGGCGGAGAGGCTGCAGAATAAAGTTCAAAACATTTCCATTACATACCGCCCCAGAGCATGGTGCGTATTTCGGGCTTGATGCACTCGGGACTCCATGGCGGATCCCAGACAACTTCAATGTGCACGTCTTTGACGTTATCCTGCAGACGTAAAATACCGTCAATGTCCGTGGTGATTTCGGGACCTGCGGGGCATCCCATGGAAGTCAGCGTCATAATGACGTCAATAACGCCGTCTTTTTCATCAACGCGGTAAATGATTCCCATATCGGCAATGCCAACGCCAACCTCAGGGTCCACAACCTGATTAATGATGTGGTAATAAGGATGCTTCTCATCAAAATTTTT
>DATDOI010000158.1:0-2202 GCA_035293325.1 Candidatus Altimarinota bacterium | reverse complement strand
GAGCCATTCCCGGAGATACTCTTTATCTATCTTTTTCTGCTCTTCACCTGCGGCAAACCGTTTTTCATACTCGTCCGCAAACCAGAAACGGGAAGAGTCAGGAGTGTGAATCTCATCAATGAGGACAATTTCACCTTCGGGTGTCCTGCCGAACTCATATTTTGTATCCACCAGGATAATCCCCTGCTTGGCGGCAATCTCCACTCCCCGCAGGTACAGTTTTAAAGATTTCTCGGCGATTTCGTCGTACTCCGTAGCAGTAAGGTTCGTTCGTTCCAGAATCTGTTCGCGGGAGACAGACTCATCATGACCGCCGTGCTCCGCTTTGGTGGAAGGTGTAAGAATAGGTTTTTCGAACTTCTGATTTTTTTTGAGACCTTCCGGCAGAATATTGCCGCAAAAATTTCGGACCCCTTTTTCGTAGTTATACCAGGCGCTCGTGGTGGTAACACCCGTAATGTAGCCGCGAACAACCATCTCAATCGGCAACGGTTTGCACTGTTTGGCGATCACGACATTCGGATCTGGAAACTCGATCACATGATTGCCCATTATATCTTTGGTGCGCTCGAACCAGAACTTTGCCATCTGGTTTAAAACTTGTCCCTTGAACGGAATAAGACAAATAACGCGGTCAAATGCGGAAAGTCTGTCCGAAACGATAATGAAACGTTTGTCCCCTTTGGTGTAGTTGTCCCGCACCTTACCCTCATATTTCTCTCCCAGTGCCGGAAAGTCAGTACCTGTAAGGCAGTTGGGGATCTGTGCAATGAGGTCCTGGGTGGGAAGCATGGAGGCAAAAATCAAAGGAAGTGCCCACAATATACGCGACTGTATGCGAGCTATCAAGTTTTCGGGTCTGGCCGTGACGACCCGTATTATTCATGCTAAAGTTCGACCGACGCGTCCTTTAACCGTATAAAAATGCCCGGAGATCTGGTGAAAAAATATGGGAATGTGGTTGCGATTCTGGGCGGGCAGTGGGGCGATGAGGGAAAAGGGAAACTCATCGACATTATGGCGGAACAGTACGATATTGTCGCCCGCGCTGCGGGCGGGGCAAACGCAGGACACACGGTGTATATTCCTGATCCGGTTCATCCCGAACAGACAAAAAAATTCATTTTCCGGCTGATGCCGTCGGGCGTTCTTCATCCGACCGTGACCGCTGTGATTGGAAACGGCTGCGTGGTGCATCTGCCAACGCTCTTTGAAGAGATAGAATTTTTAAAAACGAGCGGCGTGGAGGTGGAGGGGCGCGTGATGGTTTCCGACCGGGCGCATCTGGTTTTTGAGTACCACAAGATCATTGACGGTATGCAGGAGGAGATGAAGGGCAAAAATCAGGTGGGAACAACCAAACGCGGCATCGGCCCGGCATATACGGACAAAATTTCGCGCATCGGCATACGCGTGCACGACCTGCTGGATCTTCCCCTGTTCGAAATGAAAATGAGGACGAACGTGGAGAATCTGAAACGGATCTACAATATGGATTTTGACGTTGAGCGGGAGCTGGAATGGTACAGAACAAATCTTGCGCGAATTAAACCTTTGATTGTGGATTCCAGCTGGTATCTGAACAACGCCATAGATGAGGGTAAAAAAATTCTTCTGGAGGGAGCAAACGGCGCGCTGCTGGATATTGATCACGGCACGTATCCGTTCGTGACGTCCTCAAACGCATCCATTGGAGGAATTGTGAGCGGTACCGGGATCAGCGGGATGAAAATCAACGGAGCGATCGGCATTATGAAGGCGTACTGTACGCGAGTCGGCGCGGGCCCGTTTCCAACGGAGCTCGAAGACGCCGTCGGAGAAAAAATGCGCACGATCGGCGGGGAGTTTGGTTCCGTCACGGGACGCCCGCGCCGCTGCGGATGGTTTGATGCCGTCGCATCGCGCTACTCCGTGATGGTGAACGGCCTGAAAAGCATCAACCTGACGAAGCTGGACGTACTGGACGATTTTGATACGCTCAAAATCGGAATCGAGTACGTATATAAAGGTAAGCCCCTCAAAACTTTCCCGGCATCCACAGACATTCTGGATGAGGTGGATGTGACCTACGTTGAAATGCCAGGATGGAAAGAAAAAATTTCCGGCGCGCGTACATTCAAGGATCTTCCTGAGAACGCACAGAAATACGTCAAAAAAATAGAAGAGCTGCTGGGCTGCCCGGTTGAATCCATCGGCGTGGGC
>DATDOI010000157.1:0-2889 GCA_035293325.1 Candidatus Altimarinota bacterium | reverse complement strand
CTGCAGGAACGCGGCCGCATGTTTTTAGGACCTCAAATAGAAGTCTACGAAGGCATGATCGTTGGAGAAAACTCACGGGCCGAAGACCTGGTGGTAAATCCGTGCAAAGGGAAAAAGCTCACCAACATGCGCACATCTTCAGCAGACGAAGCTATTCGCCTGACTCCCCATATTCAGCTTTCGCTCGAACAGGCCCTTGAGTTTATTGAAAGTGATGAGCTGGTCGAGATTACACCCAAGAATATCCGTCTCCGCAAGAAACTCCTGACGGAAAACGAACGAAAGAGGGCCGGCAGAAAAGGCTAAAAACCGGGCCGGGAGGAACGGATAAAGCCTTATATCCCTTTATTGAAGGGCTTTTTTCTGGTATAATAAAAAGATTAATTATAGCCATGGCCAACGGCACCGTTACAACCGGGGTAGATGTGAGCGGCACGGGTGTTTCCGAGGGAGGACTCGACCTCGCGAACATCCTGCCCGTTGTGCTTGAAAAATTCGTTCAGGTGCTGGAAGCGTCTGCGATTGTGATCGGAAGTATTTTTCTGATCCGCTTCATGCGGAAAAAGCTCCAGAAAATCGAAACCGATCATGCAGAACAGCGTACCGCCCTGAACTTGCTGGAAAAAATTACGACAGGATTCATCATTGTCATAGCGCTGACTTTGGCGCTAAAAACTGTCGGCATAGATATGACCCTGCTGGTAAGCGTGGCGGTGTTGGGCCTCAGTTATGGCCTCCAGGATATCATCAAAAACTACGTCGCCGGTATTTTGATTCTGTTTAAGGCGCCTTTCAAAATCGGAGAGATTGTAAAAATCCGCGATTTTACGGGAAAAGTTTCGAGAATGGATTTTCAGGCAACGACGCTGGAAACGTTCGACAATCGTCACATCACGATCTACAACAGCGACGTCATGACGCAGTCAATCGTAAACTACTCGAATAACGCACAGCGACGCCTTGAACTGGACGTAACGCTGGGCTACGGGTCGGATGTACCGAAAGCGCTGCAGATATTTCAAAAAATCCTCAGTTCGGACGCGAACGTACTGAAACAGCCAAAATTTTCGGTGGTGTTTAAAAAATTCACGGATTTGGGTCCGACGTTTACGCTAAAATTCTGGGTGCAACGCCCGTGCAACATTCTCAAAATACGAACGGCCATAGCAGCGCTCATTACGCAGACCTTCGATGAGGAGAGTATTTTTGCGCCGTACGTCAAAGGCGTTGAAGCTGAGGATGAAACGCTGCTCAACAAAGTTTCGGATGTACGAAAAAAACGATCGCAGGATTTTTACGCCCAGCCGCTGTTCGCCGCAGCCGCCGCAGAAGAGGGAGCAGCGCCTGCAGTTGGTCCGGACGGAACGCCCCTCCCCGCTCCGCTGCCCGACCCGGATTTCGACGAACCGGAAGCATAAACATTCCCACCGCAGGGGTTCAGCAGTACAATGGCGGCATAGATCTCTCACCGTCGCTATTTGCCATGAAATTTCGCAAGGAAAAAGATGTGATCGGATGGGTGGATGTACCGGCGGAAGCGTACGCCGGTTCGTTCACGACCCGGGCCGGAAAAAATTTCAGGATCAGCGGAATAAAGGCTCCGCCTGAATTCCGGAAAGCGCTCGGCATGATTAAAAAAGCCGCCGCACTCACGAACCAGGAACTTGGCGAACTGGAGCCAAAACTGGCGAAAGCGATTATCAAGGCCGCGGACGAATTTATCGACGGAAAATTCGATGATGAGTTCATCCTGGACGTATTTCAGGCGGGGGCCGGCACGCCGTTCAATATGAACGTGAACGAAATTCTCGCCAATCGGGCGAATGAAATTCTCGGAGGGAAAGGCAAAAAAGGAACATACTCTCCCGTCACTCCCAATAACCACGTCAACTGGGGCCAGTCCTCGAACGACGTCATACCAACCGCTATCAGAATCGCCGCATTATTGAGTATCGCCAATCTGGCCGATGAAACAGGGAAACTCTCTCAGTCTCTCTTTCAAAAAGCGCGTGAATTCAGCGATATCATTAAAATCGGACGAACCCACCTGCAGGACGCTGTTCCGATTCGTCTCGGTCAGGAGTTCGAGGCATACGGGTCAGCCATTTCAAGATGCACATTGCATATCCAGTCCTCATTTTTTGAACTGAACGAACTTGGTATCGGGGGAACAGCCCTTGGCACGGGCATTACCGCTCATCCGAAATACATGAAACTTATGGTAAAAACCCTGATGAAAGTGACCGGACTGAAACATCTTCGTCCGACACAATCCGCCATGGAGCTTACGCACGGGATGAACGCATTCACAATTGCGTCCGGTAGCCTGAAAGTCCTTGCCAACGATCTGGTTCGGATCGCCAACGATCTGAAACTTCTGGTATCCGGACCCGTAGGGGGCATTTCAGAAATCACGATCCCGGAGGCTGAACCCGGCTCTTCCATCATGCCGGGAAAAATCAACCCTTCCGTTCCGGAATGCGTCACCATGGTAGGATTTCAGGTTGTCGGCAATGACACGACAATCAACTACGGCGTCCAGGCCAGCCAACTGGAACTGAACGTCATGACGCCGCTCATCATGCATAATCTGCTTTCATCAATTGAGTTACTCACGAACGGATGCAGAATGTTCCGTTCGCAATGCATTGACGGGATAAAGGCAGACAAAAAAAGATGCCGGGAACTGCTGGAAAAAAGCCTCTGCCTGGCAACGTGCCTCTCCCCTTATCTGGGCTACAAAGTCACTGCAGAACTGGTAAAAGAGGCCCTCAAAAAAGACAAAACTCTTGTACAGGAGGTACTCGACCAGAAATTCATGACCGGAAAAGAGCTTGCCGCCGTCCTTTCTCTCTCCAGACTTACCTCTCCATCGTTAACGGATAAAAC
>DATDOI010000156.1:0-3802 GCA_035293325.1 Candidatus Altimarinota bacterium | reverse complement strand
AGTTTTACCTTGGTAAAATATAGCACGAAGTGCGCTTACCAAGGTAAAACTTGGGTGAGCCTCAGCGAGCCGCTAACTAGCGTTTGGGCGTGCTCATTGCGGATTGTATCAGGTGGTGCCCTTTTATGTGAAGTGGGCCTGTTTTTATGTTTATTTTAGAAAGGGGTCAGAAAGGTTTCATGATGGGGGAGTACTTTGCGTTATAGCTGGTCTTTGGTGGGGCTGGCAGGGACACGCGGAGCGGAGCGAAGTGTGCTTACAAATAAATTATTATTGATGCGCACTTCACTGCGTTTCGTGCGTCGGGTTCGACTCCCCTCAGCTCCACCACGGGCCAGCCTTTAAACAATTGACCATGTATTTAGAAAAGACATATAATGTTGTTGACGAATCCGCTTCCGCAGCACCTGCTGCCGGCCCCCATCGAGTCTTCTTTGGGGGCCTTTTTTAGTGGTCTATTTTTGGTGAATAAATTTATGGAAGCATTTTTGAAAAAACTGGAAAATGAGCTGAGACTGAGGGGATTGAGCCCCAGGACAATCAAGACGTACACTTCATGCGTTGGTTTTTATTTGCGGTATTTAGGCGCGGGCTCTGATTTGATGAATATGGATGTGGAAAAGATTAAAGAGTTTTTGTTGCATAGGCAGGATTCGGGAGCAGCGCCGCAGACGGTGAATCTGTATCTGAATGCGATTAAATTTTTTTACCGGCATGTTGTCAAAGCTCAAGCGTCCATTGATATTCGTTTTGCCAAAAGATCACTCCGGCTTCCGGTGGTTCTTTCGCACAGGGAAGTCCTCCTGCTCATCGATTCTTATCGCAACAGAAAACACAGGCTGCTTATCGGCCTGACTTACGGGGCGGGGCTTCGGGTGAGTGAAGTTGTGAAATTGCGGGTGCGCGATATTGATTTTGAACGAAGACTTATGACCGTGCGCGGAGGAAAGGGGAACAAAGACCGCCAGTCGCTGCTCCCAATGAAGCTGGAAAATCAGCTGCGGATTATTTGCGCCGCTCGCGACCCGGGCGATTATCTGTTTGAAAGCGAAAGGGGAGGCAGGCTGAGCACCAGGACCGCCCAAAAGGTTTTTGATGCGGGTCTTAAGCGCGCCGGTATAACCAGGCAGGCTACGTTTCATTCCCTGCGGCACAGTTTTGCCACGCATCTCCTTGAAAACGGTACGGATATCCGTTTTGTCCAGGTATTACTCGGACATGCCAATATCAAAACGACGCAGCGCTATACCCAGGTTACAAGCCATAGCCTCCAGCGGATTGTCAGCCCGTTGTAGATTTAGCACTTGACCCTGTTTAGTGCCAGGTTTACAATTACTATTGGCAGTCTTTTTTAAAGAGTGCTAATATCGGCGTCGCCCGGTTATCACTCACTCAATCGCTAAAAAAAATATATTTTTTAATACTCTGTCACCTATGAATGATCAGAAAAAATTAAAACTTCATCCCCTGGAAGATCACATTGTGGTTGAGGCGCTTGATGAGATGGAAACTCACTCTTCCGGTCTTATTATTCCCGATACCGTTTCAAAAGAGAAACCCCAGAAGGGAGTTATCCTTGCGGTCGGTCCCGGTAAGTTTGACCAGAACGGAAAGCGCGTGCCGATGGATGTAAAGGAAGGCGACAAGGTCCTTTTTACAAAGTATGGCCCTACAGAGGTGAAGATTGACGGCAAGGAGTACCTTATTCTGACTCAGTCGGATGTTCTGGCTGTTATGGAGTAAGGGAGCAAGCATCAAATATTCAATCATCTAATTTTTCATTCTCATGGCAAAACAGGTTCAGTTCGGGGACAACGCCCGTAAAAAAATTATTTCAGGAGTCAGTCAGCTCGCTGACGCTGTGCGCATCACGCTCGGTCCGAAAGGACGCAACGTGGTGATTGATAAAAAGTACGGAGCGCCGATGATCACCAATGACGGCGTGACCATCGCCAAGGAGATTGATCTGAAAGATCCTTTTGAAAACATGGGCGCGCAGCTGGTGAAAGAGGTCGCTACCAAAACGAACGACGTTGCCGGTGACGGTACAACAACGGCGACGGTTCTTGCGGACGCTCTTATTAAGGAGGGTTACCGCAACGTAACGGCAGGCGCCAATCCTATGCAGCTCAAGAAAGGGATTGATATGGCTGTTGCAAAGCTTGTTGAACATCTGGATAAAGTGAAGATTGATATCGGCGACTCAAAGGAGAGAATTGCCCAGGTGGCGACTATTTCCGCGCAGGATGAAAATGTGGGAAATCTGATTGCCGATGTTCTGGAGATGGTTGGACATGACGGTGTGATCACCGTGGAAGAGTCACAGGCGATGGGTCTGGAAAAAGAGGTGGTGAAAGGTATGTTTTTTGATAACGGTTATGTTTCCGCTTATATGGTGACGGATGCGGGACGTATGGAAGCGGTCTATGAGGATGCAAAAATTCTTATTACGGACAGAAAGATCTCCTCGATTCAGGATCTTTTTCCGATTATTGAAAAACTTGTTCAGAGCGGGAAAAAGGAGCTGGTTATTATTGCGGAAGATGTTGAAGGGGAGGCTCTCGCAACACTCGTTTTGAATAAACTGAGGGGTGTGTTCAGCGTGCTGGCCGTCAAGGCACCGGCATACGGAGATCGCCGCAAAGAGATGCTCAAAGATATTGCCGCTCTTACCGGTGGGAAAGTTATTACGGAAGAGCTCGGACTGAAATTGGAAAAAATGGAGCTGACGGATCTGGGTGAGGCCCGCAAGGTCATTGCCGAGAAAGACAAGACGGTCATTGTTGAAGGAAAGGGTAAGAAATCTGATGTTGATGCTCGCGTCGCGGAAATAAAGGTGTTGATGGAAAAAACGACATCGGACTTTGATAAAGAGAAACTCATGGAACGCATGGCCAAACTGGCCGGCGGCGTAGGAGTGATCAAGGTAGGCGCAGCTACGGAGACGGAACTCAAGGAAAAGAAACACCGCATTGAGGACGCCGTGTCCGCAACCAAGGCCGCGGTACAGGAAGGAATTGTTCCGGGTGGCGGAGTTGCCCTCTTGCAGGCATCAAAAATTCTTGATGACATGGAAGGCGACACGGACGAAATGACGGGCATTCACATTGTGAAGCGCGCGCTTTCTTCTCCGCTTTTCCAGATTGCCGCAAATGCCGGTAAGGACGGCGCGGTGATTGTGCATAAGGTTATGGAACAGAAACCGGGCTTCGGTTACGATGCCGCAAAGGACGATTTTGTGGACATGGTGAAGGCCGGAATTATTGATCCGAAAATGGTGACCCGTTCGGCTCTGCAGAACGCGGCTTCTATTGCCGGGATTTTCCTTACGACTGAAGCGGCCATCACGGATATCCCGGAGGAAAAACCGGAAGCACCGGCAATGGGCGGCGGTATGGGTGGAATGGGAGGCATGGGCGGAATGATGTAAAACAATACTGATTTACTGGCATTAATGGAAGCAAAACTGAAGCACCTCGAATTTATACAGGCCGTTATCAACCGAATGGCAAACAATTCTTTTTTTCTGAAAGGTTGGTCTGTGACCGTCGCAGTTGGCACATTTGCCCTTGTGCTTCAGGGCCTTGGCTGTCGCTATATCTACCTACCTTTATTGATTTTGTGTTTTTTCTGGCTCTTGGACGGCTATTATCTTTCGCGCGAGCGTCTTTTTAGAGCTCTTTATGATGATGTCCGAAACCGTAAGGAACGAAAAATCGATTTTTCTATGGATGTGAAAAAATTCGGGAATTGGAGTATTTGGCCTAAGGGAGTCTTCTCTTTAACTTTGCTTTTGTTCTAC
>DATDOI010000155.1:0-4858 GCA_035293325.1 Candidatus Altimarinota bacterium | reverse complement strand
TACACCCTTGTGAAAGGTCAGGGTAACTTCGGTTCAATAGATGGAGATAACGCCGCTGCGATGCGTTATACGGAAGCAAAAATGGATCGTCTGACCGAAGATCTGATGGCCGATATTGATAAAGAGACTATCCCCTGGGGTGAAAACTACGACGGCCGCTACAAAGAGCCGCACGTCCTCCCTGCAAAAGTACCCCAGCTGCTCCTGAACGGAACAACCGGTATTGCGGTCGGTATGGCGACATCAATCCCCCCTCACAACGCGACCGAAGTGATTGAAGCGCTTCTTCATCTGAACGAAAATCCTGATGCGACAGTTGAAAATATGCTCCAGTTCGTTAAGGGACCCGACTTCCCGACGGGAGGCGTTATTTATGATCAAGAAGCCATAAAAACAGCATACCTTACGGGTCGCGGCGGAGTGGTGATGCGCGCAAAAGCTGATATTGAAGAAAAAAAAGGAGGACGCTTCGTCATCATCGTCACGGAGATTCCCTACCAGGTGAACAAAGCGAACCTCGTGACCAAGATTGCTGATCTGGTGAGGGATAAAAAAATCGTGGGGATTACCGATGTACGGGACGAATCGAACCGCGAGGGCATACGTGTCGTCATCGAACTCAAAAAAGAGGCCTACCCGAAAAAGATCCTCAACCAGCTCTACAAGCTCACTCCAATGCAGCAGAGCTTCAACTTCAACATGATCGCCCTGGTAGAGGGACTCCAGCCAAAACTGCTCGACCTGAAACAGATCCTTGCCTATTTCATTGAACATCGCCGGACGGTAATTACCAACCGGACCAAATTTGAACTCCGCGTCGCAAAAGAAAGGGCCCATATTCTTGAAGGTCTCAAAACGGCCCTCGATCATATTGATGAGATCATTGCCACAATCCGGAAAGCTGACACCAAAGAGGATGCGCACGCGGCGCTCATCAAAAAGTTCAAACTCACGGACATTCAGACAAAGGCCATTCTGGAAATGAGACTCCAGACTCTTGCCGGCCTCGAAAGAAAAAAAATAGATGATGAATTGAAAGAAAAAATGGCGCTCATTGAGGAGCTCGAAGGCATCCTGATGGACGCAAAAAAAGTTGTCAAAATCATCAAGGAGGAGCTGAAAGAGATGCAGAAAAAATATAACGACCCGCGCAAGACGGAAGTGAAACCCGAAGCAATCGGAAAAATCAGCAACAAAGATACGATCCCGAACGAAACAACGATCGTGATCCTTTCCAAAGAAAACTACATCAAACGTATCCCGCCTTCCACCTTCCGCGCACAGCATCGGGGCGGAAAAGGCATTATCGGTGCAACCACAAAAGAGGAAGACGAGATTGCAATGCTCCGTGAGGGGATGACCCATGATACGCTCCTGTTCTTCACGAACCTTGGACGTGTTTTCCGCCTCCCGATCTACGAAATACCGGTGGCATCCAGGACCGCCAAGGGTCAGGCTATTGTGAACCTGCTGCAGCTTGGCGACACTGAACAGGTGACGGCGATTCTTACCAGCAGCGAAGAAAAAACGGCCGAATCTCTGGTGATGTGCACGACGAAAGGAACCATCAAAAAAACGCCGCTCATTGATTTTCAGAATATTCGGAAGAGTGGTCTGATAGCCATTAAACTTCGTGAAGGTGACCATCTTCGCTGGAGCCGTCTCTGCAACAAAGGCGAACAGGTGATGATTGTGACGAAAGAAGGAAAATCCATCCGCTTCGAAGAAAAAGATATCAGCGCAACGGGTCGTGCATCCATGGGAGTCCGGGGTATCCGCGTGAAAGATGGTGACGAAGTGGTGGACATGGATATTGTCCGCGACATAAAGAATGCGGAACTGCTCGTCATCATGGAAAACGGTCTCGGTAAATGCTCAAAAGTAACAGACTACCGGGAACAGGCGCGTGGCGGCACAGGCGTAAAGGCGGCCAATGTCACGGCCAAAACCGGAAAAATAGTAGGAGCCAAGATCATAGAAGAGCAGTCCCTGGGAGATCTTATCATCGTCTCCAAACACGGACAGATCATCCGCATGAACATGAAATCGATCCCGTCACAAGGGCGCGCCACACAGGGCGTTTACCTTATGAGAATGAACGGAGATGACAAAGTTGCTTCCGCATCGGTCATCCAGGTTGGATTGGAAACCGACGGGAAAGACGAAGAGACAGCCGATGAAAATCAGGAGAAGCTCGTCGAAGCGGAATAGCTCCAAACTTCGCTTGCCTGAACCGGAAAAATCTCCTATATTGCTCGAGCACTAAAAACGTTATATCAATTTTGCAATGAAAGATACCATCCATCCAAAGAGCTACCCCGTCGTTTTTGTCGACACATCATCCGGAGCCCAGTTCATCTCCAGCTCAACGAAAAAGACCGACGAAACGATGAAAATAGGCGGCGTGGAACACTATGTTATCCGCGTTGAGGTTTCCTCGGTTTCTCATCCTTTCTATACCGGAACACGCAAACTTGTGGATACTGCCGGTCGTGTTGATAAATTCCTTGAAAAGGTTAAGCGCGCGCAAAAAATCAAAGAGAAAGAGGTAAAAATCGTGGAAGAGGAACTGGACGAAATGTTTCATGAAGATGTAAAGGAGATGGCAAAGCCAAAAAAAGAGGAAGCTGAGAAAGCTCCAAAAAAAGCTGCTGCTGCTGAGAAAGCTCCGGCTGCGAAAAAGGCAAAGGCTGAGGCTCCTGCAAAAAAAACTGCGGCTAAAAAAGCCGCTCCAAAGGCTAAAAAGAAGTAATGGCCGGAAACACCATCGGAAAAATTTTCACGGTCACGACATGGGGTGAATCCCATGGGCCGGCTTTAGGTGCGGTTGTTGACGGCTGTCCTCCAAATTTTCCCCTTTCTGAAAAGGATATACAGGCGGAGCTTGATCGAAGACGCCCGGGACAAAGCAGCGTTGGAACCTCAAGACAGGAAGATGATCAGGTAAGGATTCTTTCCGGCGTTTTTGAAGGTAAGACGCTCGGCACGCCAATTTCGCTTATCATTGAAAACAAGGATCAGCGTTCCAAAGATTATTCAAAAATCAAAGACCTTTACAGGCCCGGTCACGCGGACTATTCGTGGGATCTGAAATACGGAATCCGGGACTATCGCGGAGGAGGAAGAGCATCCGGGCGTGAAACGGTCAGTCGCGTAATGGCCGGGGCCATTGCCAGAAAATATTTGAAACTGAAAGCCAAAACGGAAATTCTGGGATACAGCGTACAGATCGGAAATATAAAGTCACAAAATTTTCTGAAGAGCGAGATAGAAAAAAACCCGGTGCGCTGTGCGGATCGTACCGCCGCAAAAAAAATGGAGGCCCTGATTCTGAAAGCAAAAGACGAGGGTGATTCGGTGGGAGGCATCGCAGAGTTCAGGGTTGCAAATACTCCGGCAGCGCTGGGAGAGCCCGTTTTCGATAAACTCCAGGCTGATCTGGCGAAAGCGCTCCTCTCCATTGCCACGGTCAAGGGAATAGAGTTCGGGAGCGGTTTCACTGTCCCTTCAATGCGCGGCTCCGAAAACAACGACGAGTTTGTGATGAGGGGAGGAAAAATTTCGACCCGGACGAATCATGCCGGGGGCATTTACGGCGGAATTTCAATCGGTACGGATCTCATTATCCGTCTGGCATGCAAACCCGCCTCAAGCATCTTAAAAAAGCAGGAGACAGTCGACCGGAAAGGGAAAAAATCATCCATCCAGGTTGAAGGAAGACATGACGCCTGCATCATTCCGCGTCTTATACCGGTGGCGGAAAGCATGATCGCCATGACCCTTATGGACCACCTGCTCCGTCAGAAGGTCATTACAAAATAATAGGTTCGGACTGGCAATATAAAGGGGGGCTGAGGTTTGACAAGCTCAAGGTCGCTATTATAATTTTGTCCTGCTGAAAATTGGCTTTCAGACAACAATCATCTCTATTTTTTAAAACCTTATCTGCCATGGTTAAAAAACTGTTCGGTGGCCTGGGAATAACGATTCTCGGGGCTACTCTCGCTTTTGCGCTCACAGGGTGTGCCGAAGAAGAAATACCAACGCAAGAGGGATCTTCGTCCCAGGAGTCAACAGCTGTGGTAACAGAAGAAACAGCCATGGAGGAAGGTGACACCGTCACTATTGGCGGGATTCTTCCGCTGACCGGTGAAGGTGCCGCCTATGGAGATCCTATGCAAAAAGTGGCGCAGATTGCTCTCGATAAAGTAAACGCTGCCGGCGGAGTAAACGGTAAAAAACTTTCGGTCATCTGGGAGGACGGAAAATGCAACGGCGCGGATGCAGCAAATGCCGCCAATAAACTTATTAACGTCGACAAGGTCAAAGTGATCTATGGCGGATTCTGCAGCAGCGAAACACTCGCTATTGCACCAATCGCGGAAAAAGCGGGCGTCGTGGTTCTTTCTCCGGGTTCGTCCAGTCCTGACATCACGAATGCGGGAGACTTTATCTTCCGGAACTATCCGTCCGATGCCAGCCAGGGCAAGGTACTCGCTGAATATGTCAACAGTAAGGGACTGAAGAAAGTCGCGATTTTGAGCGAACAGAACGACTATACCCTTGGCATCCAGAAAGTTTTTGAGGAAAAATTCAAGGAGCTTGGCGGCACGGTTGAGGTTCAGACGTACCTGCCGCAGGACAGTGACTTCCGTACCCCTCTGGTAAAACTGAAGGCCGGAACTCCTGACGCTCTTTTCATTAACCCCCAGACTCCTGCAAAAGCGGACCTGGCATTCAAACAGGTGGAAGAGCTCCAGTGGGACGTTCAGTTGATCGGCAATGACGTTGTGGCTGGGTATCAGGACCTTATCAGCAAATATAAAGATCTGGTTGATGGCATGATCGTCGCTGAATT
>DATDOI010000154.1:0-2482 GCA_035293325.1 Candidatus Altimarinota bacterium | reverse complement strand
TCTGAAATGTAGCTCTCTATAAGCTCCTTCTGGGCCTGCAGTTCATCGTAAAAATAACTCGTGGAAGGGATGGAACTGCGAAACTGGATCGTCAAAAGGAGACCGATAAAAATCCCGGTAATCACAAAAACGATGCCCGTTTTCCATTCATTGGCAGTGTTGAGGTGGGGAATCTTCATGGCCCGGCAAAACGGATATGCTAGACCTTTATAGTACTCAAAGTCGCCTAAAAAGCAAAACTATAACGCGCGAAGCGAAGCGGAGTGCGTACTCAACAAGCCTGTCCCGCCTCGGCGGGACTCCATATTCTGGTGTATTATTGAGTTAAGACGTAACTCTCGCACATGATCGGCGTTTTCGATTCAGGGATTGGAGGACTCACCATTTTGAAAAGTTTTCTGGAGGAGCTTCCGGAGTACGACTATCTGTATCTGGGCGACAACGCGCGCACGCCCTACGGCAACCGCAGCCACGACGCGGTGAAGAGCTTCACTGAAGAAGGAGTGAAGTATCTCTTTGCGCAGGGATGCACTCTCATCATCATCGCCTGTAATACGGCTTCTTCGCAGGTCCTCCGCGAACTGCAGGAAGAGTACCTGCGCGCGCCGGGCGTGACAGATAAAAAAATACTGGGAGTCATTAAACCGCTCGTGGAGGAAGCAAAGCGTATCACCGTATCCGGCCGGATCGGGGTTGTGGGAACGCGCGGAACCATCAATTCCGGGAGTTATGAAATTGAACTGAAAAATATCGATCCGGATTTTCATATATACGGCCAGGCTTGTCCGCTCCTCGTGCCTCTGATCGAAGAAAACTGGAGCCATAAGCCGGAAACGCGCATGATTCTGAAAAAATATCTTCACGGGCTGAAGAGTAAAAACATTGATACCCTGCTCCTTGCCTGCACGCACTACCCGTTCCTGATCAAAGATTTCAGGCAGATTATGGGCAGAAAAGTAAAAGTGCCGAATCCCGGAGAAGTCGTGGCAAAGAGTCTGAAAGATTATCTCGGCCGCCATCCGGAAATCGAAAAACTGCTCACCAAAAAAGGCGGCCGCACGTTTACAACGACAGACGACCCCGAAAGATTTCGCGAAATAGGAGAGAAATTTTTGGGTACCCGAATGAAAGAGGTGGCCAAGGTTCGCCTGGGATAAACTCTCACCATGACCAAACTGGAAAAAATCGGAATTGTGTTGTCGCTGGTTGTTCTGGTGTTCAGTTTCATCTATGACCCGGAGATTTTGAAACTGGTTGAGCATGCGCGGCGCGCGGGCGTGGACACCATCATGCTATTCATGACGGATGTAGGACTGGCTCTGCTGACATCGGCTCTGGGCGCGTACCTGCTGGTGACCCGCCGGTATGGACTTTTTGCGCTCGTGGTATGCGCCGCGCTTCTGAGTATTGAAACAACATACCTTCTCAAGAAAACTTTCCAGGTGCCGCGTCCGTACGACACCGTTCTCGGCGCGAATCCGCTCACATATGCAACGGGATACGCCTTTCCAAGCCTGCACGCAGCTTTTTGTCTTTCGCTCATTCCTTTCGTGAGAAAAATAGTCGGGAAGAGGTGGGTTCAGATTCTGGTGGCGGCATTTCTTCTGCTCATCGCGGTGAGCCGTACTTATCTGGGCGTCCATTATCTCAGCGATGTGGTCCTGGGAAGTATCATCGGTTACATTTTCGGCCGCACGATCGTAAGGATGGAAGAAAAATATCAGATATACGAATGGTTTCTGTACCACCTGCGCGACAAGATCGAACTGCGGCGCCAGGTCGCGCATTTTCTTACCGGCATGGCGATTGTTCTGGGAATCAAATATAAAATTCTGTCCGCGCCGGTATTGCTTGGAGTTCTGCTTGCAGGTGGAGTTTTGTCCCTTATTGCGCGTAAGCACGAGCTGCCGATCCTTCACGATCTGTTGCGTTATTTTGAACGGCCGCACCAGATGAAACATTTTCCGGGCAAAGGATCTTTTTTCCTGGTCCTCGGATCGCTCCTTTCGGTCGTGCTGTTCGAAGAAAAAATTGCGCTCGCGGCGATCACCATTATGGCCGTAGGCGATGCGATCACCACGGTTATAGGAACCTATTTCGGGAAGATTAAAATGCCTCTCAACCCGGCAAAACATCTGGAAGGAACGTTACTGGCCATCATGATCTCCACGCTCGGCGCGTACACGTTCGTTGATTTTGAAAAAGCTTTTATGGCCGGAAGCGCCGGCATGGTTTTTGAGCTTCTCACGTTCCGCTACATAGACCGCGTATTGGATGACAATGTCCTTATTCCACTCGTGGCGGGCGCGGTGATGACCGTTCTGGCCTGAGCTCTTTCCGTTCGCCTCTCAACCTGCTTGGCCTTCAGCCGGCTTTGCGTTACTATTTTACCGGACACAACAGTTCACCCTTAATTTTTTCCATGAAAAAACTTTTATCGACGCTCCTTATCAGCAGTTTCTTTGTCGGACAGAATGTTGCC
>DATDOI010000153.1:0-3525 GCA_035293325.1 Candidatus Altimarinota bacterium | reverse complement strand
CATCGATTTTCGGCCCGTAGAAAGCGGCTTCGTCAGGAACTTCCACCACGGGAACGCCCGCTTTTTTCATGGCCCGCCGCACCATCTCTTCCGTTTTGCCCCACAGTTCCGGTTCATCAACATATTTTTTCCCGAGGCCCTCTTTTGAGTGCAAAGATAAACGCATCACATATTTTTCAATGCCGAACATTTTAAAATAACGAATGTACATTTGCGCCACGCGAATAAACTCCTGCTCAAACTGCTCTTCAGTGCAGTAAATGTGCGCATCGTTCATCTGCAGACTTCTCACGCGCATCAAACCGAACAGCGCTCCGGAATCCTCATAACGGTAGCAGGTGCCGTATTCCGCATAACGCAGAGGTAAATCCCGATAGCTCTTGGGGTTCGCCGCATAGCACATGTGGTGGTGCGGACAGTTCATGGGTTTCAGGTAGTACTCCTCCTCATCAATCATGATGGGGGCATACATGGACTCTTTGTAGTAGGGGAGATGCCCGGAAGAGTAGTAGAGCGTTCCTTTGGTGATGTGAGGCGTTCTCACGCGCACGTATCCGTCCTTGAACTCCTCCTCCTTTGCGAGTCTCTCCAGCTCTTCAATCATGGCTCCGCCGTTCGGAAGCCAGAGCGGCAGACCGGGCCCAACATTTTCGCTGAATGCAAAAAGTTCCAGCTCTTTCCCGAGTTTGCGATGATCCCGTTTCTTGGCCTCCTCAAGCATATGAAGATGCTCGCTCAGCGCTTTTTTGTCATGGAAGCAGACACCGTAAATACGCTGCAGCATGGGATTTTTTTCGTCTCCGCGCCAGTAGGCTCCCGCAATTTTCACAAGTTTAAAGACGCCGGCTTTACCGGTGGTCTCGGTATGTCCACCGCGGCAGAGATCAGAAAACCGCACCTTGCCACTCTCATCAAGATTCTCATAAAAAGTGACAACCTTTTCGCCCTGTTCCTTCAAACCTTCGGCGATATCTTTTTTGAATGGCTGACCGGCTTTTTTGTAAAATTCGATAGCCTTATCAACGGAAGATTCCACCTTCTTGAAGGTCTGTCTCTCATTTTTGATCTTCTCCATCTTTTCCTGCAGCAGTTCCAGATCTTCCGGAATAAGCGTGCGGGGAAGGTCAAAATCATAATAAAAACCGTCTTCAGTCGTGGGCCCTATGCCAAGTTTCGCATCCGGAAACATCTGTAAAACAGCCTGCGCAAGAATATGAGCGCAGGAGTGGCGCATGTGGTCGAGGTCGAGATCTTCAGACCGGACAACTTCGGAACGTTCTTTCTTGGACATGCGGGTTCGGCAAAAAAATACAGCAGTTCGAGTGTATCGAACAGCGGCGCGTCCGTCAAAATACCGGAAAATAAACTAGATCAAAATGGCCTCCGCCACGGCGAAATAGATGAGGAGCGTCAAAACGTCCTGCGCCATGTTAATGAAGGGGCCTCCGGATATGGCAGGATCCTGCTTAAATCGGGAAAGTGTCCAGGGGATAAGAATACCCAGCATCACGGCAGTAAGTACGCCGGCAAAGAGAGAGAGGGCAACGGTTAAGGCTACCGCATAATCGCGGAACCAGAACAGCACAACGCCAAGCATGATAGAGGAAAGAAGCGTCGCAATGATGAACCCCACAACTATTTCGCGGAGGATATATTTTCCGATATTGACGCTTTCTGTTGCGAGAGTGCGAACCAGGATCGTTCCCGTCTGGGTTCCAACGGCGGCGCATGCATAGAGCATGATAGGTATGAAGAATGCCAGAAGAAGTTCTTCTTCAAGTGACTTTTCGAACCCCTTTACCACACCTGTTGCCAGAATTCCTCCCATCAGACCGATAAGGAGAGATGGAATGCGCGCTTTGGACATGGCAATAACACCTTTTTTTACGAGATTGCGAAAATTTTCACCCTTGCCCTGCACACCTGAAAGACGAAGCATATCTTCCGTGTGTTCCCAGTGCAAAATGTTGAGAATCACGTCAGATGGAACGACCCCCAGAATCCTCTGTTCTTTGTCAACAACGGGAACTGACTTGATGTTCTGTTTGAGAGCTATCATTGCCACCCGTTCCTGATCCGTGGAAGGATGAACGACGGATACCTTTGAGGTCATAAGTTTTCCGATTGTGTCCCGGGAACGCGCATTCAGAAGCTCCTTGATGGAAACCACGCCCTCAAGCACACCGTTATCGTCGGTAACGTAGGTGTAATCTACGGTATCGTAGGCATTTTTTGAGTCGCGAAAGCGCGCAACCACCGCATCGGCCGTCTCGTTTTTACGGGCTGTGCAGATTTTCGTCACCATGTGGCTTTTTGCCGACTCCGGATGGTGAGGCGGACGTTGGATATTTACAGACGAGGCCATTTTTGAAAATAAAACCTTTCAATCAGTATAACCCGCGCCACGCGCAAACGCACCTAGCCTATTGACAAAAATGCATTTAATGCTATTATCCTCACCCTTATTTCAAATTATGGAAAAATCTGCGTTAAAAGAACTTGTCGAGAGATTGGTTGGTAAGGGGATAAGCGAATCTCAAACCGATCTGTTCCCTAAATTGAGAGGGGGACAACACGATAGAGGAAATGATACGATTGTTTATAGAGAGACGAAAAAAGCACTTCGACGCGTGGTAAATACTTTGCCGGATAATATTACATCCGAAGCAGATATAAAACCGGTCTGCGATTTTCTCGATACCGTCCGATTTGGACGAATAAATGATGCTCAATTCTCAAATTCACTCAGGCGTCTTATCGCTGAGGGGAGAAAAAAGTTTGCAATTGCACTTCAAAGCCAAACAAGAAAATCTGTTATGCCGGGGCATGCAGGTGAAGGGCTGGCAGCCCAGACTGGGTCATCTCCGACCAAACCCGAAGATCAAAAGACAATCGAAATGAGCGGGGCTCTCTACGAACAATTCGTTTACCAGGCAATCGCTGGCTGTTTTGAACTTTATGAACAATTTTTAAAAAATCTTTTCGCCAATTCTGCGGCGAGCGATGCGCCATTAAAAAGAGAGGATGTAAAAACAAGAATTGATGATGTTAAGGCTGCCCTTACTGAAGCCAGTTTCAGGATTAAAGATTCAATCATTACTCAAAATCCTGCAGAAAGAATTCTCGGTTCAAAAGAGAAAAAAGTAGTAATACCGAAAGAGGAAATCGGAGCAATAATAAGCGAAACAGTGCTTATAATGGGCAATATCATGCCAATCGAAATCAATCGTGAAGCTGCCGAGCCATTAATTGCTGCATTTTTGACGGCACATGTTCCGGCCCACATCACTGTCCCGCGCGCTATCAGCGAGAAAGAAAGAGACGATCTGCAGAATCCTGAATTGAGGGATTACCTCATTGATGACGTTGCTCACAACAGTTTGAGACAAGCACTCGTGCAGACGCGAAAAAATTTATTGCCGGAAGAAAAAGAGGTTTTTATAGCCCTTGTTTTGGACCACATTAGCGAAAAATTGCCAAAAGTCGTCCCGCAGGAGCGAGCGATAAATGACTATTTCCACTCAA
>DATDOI010000152.1:0-6248 GCA_035293325.1 Candidatus Altimarinota bacterium | reverse complement strand
ACTTTAAACCTATGAAAAATTCCAGCGACAAAAAGTTGACCGGACAGGGCATGATGAATATGGAAGTGGCCGAAAAAAACATGAGCGCGCTGATGCATCTGCGTAAGGATTTTGCCAAGCGTAAGCCATTTAAAGGGGTCCGAATCGGCATGGCACTGCATGTAACTAAAGAGACCGGCGTGCTCGTGAGGACACTCACCGACGGTGGCGCTACTGTGGCGCTTACCTCCTGCAATCCGCTTTCCACACAGGATGATATTGTCGCCGCACTCAAAAAAGAGGGCATTGAAGTGTACGGCTACAAGGGAGAAACCCGCTCCGAATACTATCAATTTCTGAAAAAAATAATCGCTTCGAAACCTCACATTACCGTTGATGACGGATGCGATCTGGTAAGCGAAATTCACACGAACCACACGCAACTCATTCCGAAAATAATAGGCGGTTGTGAGGAAACAACGACCGGGGTTTTGCGCCTCCACGCCATGGAAAAAGCTCATGCTCTCAAGTACCCGATTATCGCAGTGAACGACAACGATACGAAGCATCTCATGGATAACTATTACGGTACCGGGCAGTCCACGCTCGACGGAATTATCCGCGCGAGCAACGTTCTTATTGCCGGGAAGACCGTCGTTGTCGCAGGTTACGGCAGCTGCGGCAAAGGCGTGGCGATGCGAGCGAAAGGTATGGGAGCGCGGGTAATCGTCACCGAGATCAAACCGTTTCGCGCACTGCAGGCTTTCATGGACGGATTTGAAGTTATGCCGATGCCGGAGGCGGCGCGGCGCGGTGATATTTTTATCACGGTCACCGGAAACCGTGATGTGATTCGTCCGGAGCATATGGAAGCGATGAAATCAGGCACAATTTTGGCTAATAGCGGCCATTTTGACGTGGAGATTGATGTTGCAGGTTTGAAGAAAATCGCATCCAAAAAAAGACGCGTGCGTCCGTTTCTGGATGAATACACTGTGAAAGGCGGCTCCCGTTCCGGTGGGCAAAAAATAATTTACGTGGCTGGCGAAGGGCGTCTTGTAAATCTCGCCGCAGCCGAGGGTCATCCAAGTGAGGTTATGTCCATGTCGTTCTGCGGACAGGCGCTCGCCATCGAATATCTTCTGAAAAAACGCGGCACACTGAAGCCGGGAGTACATTTCCTGCCGGAAGATGCCGATGAACGCATCTCGAAACTTCAGCTCCAGGCGCTCGGCGTCCGGATAGATTCTCTGAATGCGAGACAAAAAAAATATATGAGCGGGTGGAGGGAAGGAACCTAAATCTTTTCAATGCGCATAGCGGTTTTCGGCTGCGGATATGTGGGTTTGACCACTGCGGTCGGCCTTGCGGAGATCGGGCATCAGGTGACGGGTGTGGATACTGACGCCGCAAAAATCCATTCTCTCCAAAACGGGAAGGTTCCTTTTTATGAACCCGGCATGCAGGAACTCCTGGCCAGAAACATAACCGAAAAAAGGCTTCAGTTCAGCACAAATGCCAGGTTGGCTATCCAGAAAAGTGACGTGGTTTTTTGCGCCGTTGCCGCACCTTCAAGCAGGAAAAGCATTACGGATTTGAGCGCCGTACTTAAGGTCGCCTCAGATTTTGCGCTCTACTCCGACTCTGAAAAAATATTTATCAACAAGTCCACGGTGCCCGTTGGCACAAGCGACGAAATTGCCCGGACTATCAGAACAAAACAAACAAAACGCACACCGTTTTTTGTCGTTTCCAACCCGGAGTTTTTGCGCGAGGGGCATGCCCTCAAAGATTTTTTTCATCCGGACCGGATTGTGATCGGACTTCCTGAAGGCAGCGCGGCGAATGCTAATAAAGAGCCCAACAGACTCAAGCTCACCATGCGACGGCTCTTCCGGCATGTTGCCAAGAACGGCATTCCCCTGCTGTTTACGTCGCTGCGGAATGCGGAAATCATCAAGTATGCTTCCAACGCGTTCCTGGCGACGAAGATCTCCTTTGTGAATGAACTCGCACAGTTCTGCGAGAAAGCCGGCGGCGATATCAAGGAGGTAACGAATGGCATGCGTCATGATCCGCGTATCGGCATCCACTTTCTGGATGCGGGGATCGGGTTTGGCGGATCCTGCCTCCCCAAAGATCTGGGCGTTTTGCTGCGCACGGGTAAGACGGCGCGGGTTCCGCTCCGTCTGATGAAGTCCGTGAAAGATATCAATGACGCGCAGCCTTTTCAGGTCATCGAGAAATTGCGAAAAAAACACCCGCGCCTGAACGGCAAAAAGGTCGCGGTATGGGGCGTTTCCTTCAAACCCGATACGGATGACCTCCGCGACGCCCCGTCCCGTTTAATCGTGGATAAACTCCTTAAATTGAAGGCTCGCGTTCACGTGTTCGACCCGGTCGCGCTCGGAAATTTTAAAAAAATCTACGGTGCAAGGCTTGAATACGGCAAAGACGCCTACGATATCCTGAAAGATGCTGACGCCCTTCTGCTCCTGACCGAATGGAACGAGTTCTCCAGCCCCGACTTTAAGCGGATCAAAAAACTGATGCGCACCCCGCTTATCGTGGACGGGCGCAACGTGTACGATCCCGCTGAACTTCGCGCGCAGAAATTCATCTACTCCGGAATAGGGCGGAGCTAAATCTGCCGCCTTGCCCTCTTACGAGCCGTGCGCCAGCCCGCCTCCCACATTCGGAGACCTCTTCAGCAACCTCAGCTCCTCACCTTATCCAGCACTTTCAGGCTGAAGTCGAACCTTTCACGCGTCAGGTTCGGGTTGTAATATGGATCGCCTTTTTCGATGGTTCTTCCATGGCGCTCCTGCATGTAACGCACCTCTTTCAGGTTCACCTCAAATCCGCGGGAAAGCGACTCGTAATGGTAGAGGCGCGCATACGGCGTATAGACAATCAGATACCCTTTTTCACGAAGACGAAGGCAGAAGTCCACATCGTTGAACGCAACGGCCAGATCTTTTTCGTTCAATCCTCCCATCTTTTCAAACACGTCGCGGCGCACCATCATGCAGGCTGCTGTAACGGCGCTGTAATTACGCACCACGTCCGCCTGTCCAAAATACCCATGGTCGTCCTTGTACTGTTTCAGGAATGCGTGGTTGGCTATCCCGCCGATTCCGACGAGCACACCCGCGTGCTGAACCAGGTTGTTCGGGTAGAGAAGCTTCGCCCCCACCGCTCCAACCTCCGGCCTTTGCGCATGCTCCAGCATGCACTCGATCCAGTCAGGCGTGAGCACCTCCGTGTCGTTGTTGAGCATCAGGAGGATCTCTCCCTTAGCATGTTTTGCGGCGAAATTGTTGATGGCCGAAAAATTGAACGGCTCGTCGTATCGCAGCACGGTTACTTTTGGTTCCCCTGCAAGCGTCTTCAGATACTCTGCCGTTTCCAGTTTTTCGCTCCGGTTGTCCACCAGTAATATTTCGTAATTCCCGTAGGTGGATTTGGTAATGATGCTCTCGTAGCAGGGCTTCAATATTTCAACTTTGTCCTTGAAAGGGATGATGATGCTGACGAGCGGCTGCCCGGAAATATACCGTCTCGTCCGGTATGATCCGGTCCAGATTCCATCGGTAATATTACCGGTAATGCCACGACGCTTCATGGCTTGCTCAAGGGCTTTTTTGGCTGAAGTAAAGGCGTACGGTTTGGCATCCACAACTGCTGCCGTGGAGCCCGGAATTTTTCTCCAGTGGTACAGGATTTTCGCGATGTGATGGATGCTCTGGGTCTTTTCCGTAAAGCGAAGCGCCAGATCGTAATCCTGGCTCCCGTCGAAACCTTCACGCAGGCCGCCTACCTGCTCGACAATCTTGCGTCTGTAGACGGAAAAATGGCATATGTAGTTGTTCGAGAAAAGAAGATCCGGGGACCAGTCCGGCTTGAAGAATGGATCGCAGAGCTTCCCGTCCATATCAATCTTATCCTCATCACTGTAAAGGAACTCGTACCTGGTTTCCTGAAGCGCATTTACGACCTCAAACAGAGCATTCTCGGTCAGCTCGTCGTCGTTATCAAGGAAGCCCACGTACGCACCTGTAGCCAGCTTTAAGGCATCATTGGAGGCCTTCACAATGCCCCCGTTTTTCTGCCGCCAGGCAATTTTTATGCGGCTGTCTTCGCGCGCATATTTTTCCAGGAGCGGTTTAATGTGACTCTGGGTGGAAGCATCATCGCAGATGCACAGTTCCCACCTTCCATAGACCTGCTTCCGCACAGATTCAATGGCTTTCGTGAGCCATTTTTGCTCAATGTTATGCACCGGCATCACAATGCTTATCACCGGTCTGTACTCAAACCCCTCAATCGTATTTTTCATCTCCTTCTTCTGTTTTCCGACCAGGACGTATTGCTCCAGGTAGGCGCCGTATGGGGACTGCAGCCCGCCGGTCCGGTCCGGTTTCAGTTTTCTTGTGATTCGTCTCATCAACTCAGCAAAGCCAAGAGTTTTTTGTATATCCCGGGCCTTTTTTATGAGCTCCACAGGACGGGTAATCAAAATCCGTTTTACCTTTCCATAAGCCAATACTACCTTCCAGGCACGGGAAGATATCACTTTCTGCAGCTCCCGTCTGTGGTTCCCCAAATCCGCATGAACCGCATGCAGTTGCTGCGCCAAACCCTTCTCATTTTCTCTCGTTGCAGTCAAAGCCTGCTCCAGTTTATGCCTGTGATCCCGCAATGTTTGAAGCTCTTCCGCGCTATGCACAGCATCAGTCTTCATCTCGTTGATCATCTGTTCCTGCTCGCCCGACTGCTTGCGTAAAAGTTTTTCCTTTTCACCCAGTTCAGCCAGCATACCCTTGAGCAGCTGCACTGTTTTTTCTTTCTCCATCAGAAAATTACGCACCTCCATAATGGCTTCACGGTGGGCTTCTATGCTTTTGCGAGCTTTCATAATCATGGCTTCCTGCTTTGCAACTTCAGCATTTCGCTCACCAAGCAGGCGCGTGGAATGTTCGGCGCGCGCATACTCCTCTTCGTACTTGCGCTTCAGTTCCGCCAGCGCGGTCTCGGCACGAATGAGTTCGTCATTCTTCTGCCCCTGCGCCCCCTCCAGAACCCGCAGTTTTGAGCTCTTTTCTTCCATAACGATCTGCAGATCCTTGAAAGCGTGCCGTAAAAGTTCCATAAATTTCTCGGGATTCCACACATGTCTGGCGATCAACTCTTCGTGTATTTCGTTCGAGGGCAGAACCCCGTCTTTGGCGATGATATAGATCGTGCGGTATGCCGGCGCCCTCAGATTACCCAGATCGGATAGATTCTCGTTAAAGAACCGGTAAAACGCGAATTGCGCCTCGCTCACATCCCGTCCATGCTGAATACCCGCATAGAGCTGCTGGATATACCAGTTCATCAGATTCCCCTCTTTCAGTTTCATAAACTGCAACCCCTCTTTCTGGAGAACGGTTTCAATCTTTTCCTCTTCCGGGAGGCCGAGATCCTTGTGCTCGCTCAGGAAAGGGTGCTCGGATCCGGTATAGTCCTTAAACTGGAGCATGACGTTCTCTTCCGCGTTTTCCACCATGTGGCTGCGGCAGGGAGCTGCCAGGATCAGATGATTTTTGCTGACGCGGAGCATTTCACGGATAACCGGCGCACGTTCCGACTTATCGATGTGCTCGAGCGTGTCCGATGAAACGACCAGGTCGAAATTTCCGTCCGAAAAAGGGATCCTTCTGGCGTCCCCTTGGCGATATTCAGCATCTTCATCCTCCGGTTTTTCCTTGAGATCCAGGATCGTCAGGTTGGCGCGATCGGGTAAAAACCAGTTCAGTTTTCCGCCATATCCGCCCACATCCAGAACGCGAATTTCACCCTGCGGAATGAGCTTTTCCGCCAGATACGAAATGACGGTATTACGCGAGTAGAGATCGGGGGGGAGTGTATTTTTTTCAGGACGAACCATTTTCATTTTTCTGGACGGCAAAAACAGGCGTTTCACCTGTGCGAGACACCATCATTAACACTTTTTTCCCTGGTAGTAAACTTGATTTTAGGCGCTAATCCGTTCGTGGTATTCAGCGATGATTTTCGGCGCGTCCCCCTGTGAAATAACCCTCCCCTCATCCAGTAAAATGGCGCGGTCGCAAATCTGCGCAACCTGCGCGGCGTTATGGCTCACCAGAACGATCGTTTTCCCCTGTTCCTTCCAGTTTCTGAACACCTCCAGACATTTTTTCTGGAACGCTTCATCACCTACGGCAAGCACCTCGTCGCACAGGTAAATATCCGCATCCGCCTCT